>NZ_JBHSFT010000012.1:0-186666 GCF_042654105.1 Oceanobacillus aidingensis
TCCAAGACTCGCTACGAGTGAATGGCTAGTTCTTTCTCGGCGGGAATCCCACCCGCTATATATCACGACCTATGCTCGGTCGCTCCAGGAGTCTCCGTGTTTTTCTTCCGCTAGTTACTGTTTTCAATCATCATTTTGTCATTTTTATAAGAAAACAAAAGTGTAATTTCTTACTTCAATTTATATAGACTATTTTATTTTTATCTTCATCAAACAGATTGAATAGGTTATCTTATATTCTTGAACGATAACATCCTAATTTTAGAAAAAACCGCATCCGCTAAAGAATGAGCGTATGCGGGGGTTTCTTCATACTCCACACAATTAAAGTGACACCGTATATCTTTTCTTGTTAACAAAATACACCATTTCCTGAAAGCCAATTTGTTTTAAAGTTTCCTGTACTTCTAAGTAATCATCCCCTACTCTGGAAGGTACGTGAGAATCTGAACCAAAAGATATATCTACACCGTAATGGCATGCCCTTTCTAATATTTCATGGGAAGGATACCATCCGCCGCAATCCTTATTTTTACCGGATGTATTCACTTCAATAGCAACACCTTCATCTGCAATGACTTTTAATGTTTCTTCTATCACTGATGTTTTGACATCATGAAAATCTAATAAATATCCTTTCATCGCATCAATATGTCCCAAGACTTGAAACATACCGCTTTTGGCAGATTGCTGAATCGAATGGTAGTAGGTTTCTTTTTCCTCGAGACGTTCTCCCTCTGTTAAATAATCCCATCTGCCTTTTTGAAAAATACTTTTATCGTGAACATGATGGACAGAGCCAATGATATAATCAAATGGGTATTTTTGATAAATGCTTCTATACATATCTGCATATTCAGGAAAGTAATCACTCTCCATTCCAAGCAGCACATGAATTTTATTCTTATATTTTTCTTTCAGCGTCAACACTTCATTTACGTATTCATCCAGTTCGCTCTTCGCCATTGCAATTCCCGGATATAGCTGATCTTCCTTCGAATAAAAATAAGGAGAGTGATCTGAGATTCCAATATAATGTAAACCACGATCTATTGCAGCCTTAATGTAATCCTCTATTTTTCCTTCTGCATGCCCGCACCTATCATGGTGCGTATGTAAATCAAAAATTATATTTGTCACTTCGCATCTTCCCCCTTACTCTCTAAATTGGATAACTTCTTTAAAATCAGAAATTAAATTTGATCGGCTTTCCACTGCTTCTTCCTCATCAACAGGTATAATCAATAATTCATCCAACGATACGGACTGTGGCGGATTTACTGCATTCACATTGGTCAGCATATGATAATTTCCTATTCTTTGTCCTATTTCCTGTGCTTCCTTTGTTAATGACCAATCGATAAACTCCTGTGCAGCCTCTTGGTTTTGGGCATCTGTCGTCATAGCGATGGCTTCGACTTCATACGTTGTCGGTTCTGTCGGGTAGATAATATTCAACTCATTAAATCCCTCATTCTTCAGGCGCATGGCATCGTGAGCAAACATAATCGTTGCAGCACTTTCCTTATAACCTATAAACCTTCCAGTTGAATCTTCTGCCAAAGTGTAATCAGTTACATTTTGATTGATATTTTGCAGCACACTTCTTGTTCGCAAATCTCCATATAATTCATCAAAGAGAGCAATCGTAAGGTACCCTGCTTCTGTTGATTCTGGATTTGGCAATGTCAGCCAGTTCTTATATTCTACCCGTTGCAGATCACTCCACCGCTGCGGGTTACTTACCCCTTGTTCCACATGCCATTGACGATTGGTTACAATGGCCAAGACCCCTACACTAATTCCAGTCCAATACCCTTCTTCATCCTTATATATTTCGTCAATTTCTTCTCTATAGTCCGAAATATATGGTTCCAAGAGTCCTTGCTGTTTCGCCTCTTCCATTAAAAAAGACGATCCCCCATACCAAATATCAAATTCCTCTTCTCCATTCTCCAATGATTGAAGAATTTCAAGATTACTTTTTCTTTGAAAAGAAATATGGATACCCGTATCCCGTTCAAACTGCTCTGCAATTCGGATCATATAAGCTGTATCCATTCCAGTATAAACCTGTAATACTTCTTTTTGCCCAGCCTTGCTGCAACCAGAAAGAAGGAGAAGGACTACGAACAATAGCATTGTTATTTTTCGCATAGCAATTCCCCCCTCCTTCTATTTAACCTTATGCTGGTACAACATGCAACGAGCGTTGTGAAAATGTCAGGTTCACACTATCGCCGTCATAATAAACTTCTTTCCCTCCTGGATCTGCAACAACCGCATACAATTGAATACCATTAAAATCTAGCTCATATTCTTGTATCTGTCCCATAAACACACTCTTTAGAACTTTCGCAGACTCTGTTCCTTCCTTACTGAGATTGATTGCCTCTGGACGAACAACAACAGAAACAGATTGTCCTTCATGAAATGTATCTGCATCCTTTTGTAAAACTTCGATGGTGGTTTGTTTCGTTTTTACAAAGAGACGATCCGAATCTTTCTTATCTACAACCCCTCCTAAAAAGTTTGCCGTACCAATAAAATCAGAAACAAATTTTGTTTTTGGCTTTTGATAAATTTCCATCGGTGGTCCTACTTGTTCAATACGACCCTCATTCATAACAACAATACGATCACTCAAACTCATCGCCTCACTTTGATCATGTGTTACATAAATTGCTGTAATACCAAGTTCTTTCTGAATACGGCGAATTTCATCACGCATCGTAATCCGAAGTTTCGCATCTAAATTGGATAATGGTTCATCGAAAAGCAGCACTCCAGGCTCCATTACCAACGCCCGGGCAAGCGCAACACGCTGCTGTTGACCGCCAGACAATTGGTTTGGCATTCTGTTTTTATTTACATGTAAGTTCATAATATCCATTATAGGTGTCACTCGTTTTTCAATTTCACTTTTACTTAACTTTTTCAGTTTTAGTCCATAGCAAATATTTTCATATACAGACATATGCGGAAACAATGCATATGATTGGAATACCATCGTACAGTCTCTTTTATTTGCAGGTATATTTTGAACGTTATCCTCACCAAACATAATTGCACCGTTCGATAATTCCTCAAACCCGGCAATCATACGCAATGTGGTTGTCTTTCCACACCCGGAAGGACCTAGTAGTGTTGCAAATTCTCCTTTTTCAATATGCAAACTGACTTCCTTAACAGCTGTCATTACTTTTCCTTCATCATCGGTAAATTGTTTGGTTACATTTTCTAACTTTACGGATTTTGCTGACATGTATTATCCCTCCAAGTATTTAGGCAGCATTCACAGAATCTGCATTAGCAGCGTCTTTTGAAATAATTTCTGCACCTGTTTGTTTGTCTTTTCTTAATTTCCACTTACCTGTAAATAAAGCAGTTAAGCCATTTAAAACTAACATTGCTGCAATCATTAAGATAATTAGTAATGTACAATAAGCACTCGCAACACCAATTCTTCCCGATTCTACCTGTGCCAGTATAGAAGCAGTAATCAGATTATATCTTGCCGAAACAAGGAAGATTACAGCACTCATCGCTGTCATACTTTTTACGAAAGTGTATACTAATGAACTGAAAAATGCTGGTCGAATCAAAGGCAGTACAATCGAAAAGAATGTTTTGGAACCGCTCGCTCCCAGGTTCGTTGCCGCTTCTTCAATGGAAGGGTCTATCTGCTGGAGAGAAGTAATTCCGGACCTGATCCCCACCGGCATCGCACGAACAATAAATGCAGCGATAATAATTAATGCTGTCCCCGTAATTGCCAAAGGAGCTTGGTTAAATGCTAAAATGTAAGAGATACCAATTACTGTTCCTGGAATTGCTATCGAAAGCATGCTGATACCTTCCATTAATTTCTTTCCCGCAAATCTTTTTCGAACAATTAAGAAGGCAAGAATCATTGCAAATAATCCGCCAATTGGAGTGGCAATAATCGATAGCTGTAATGTGTCTACTACTGCTTTTTGCCCAATGGAAAATACATAGCTATAATGGTCTAACGTAAAGCTGTAATTTACACCCCATAGTTGAATAAACGAACCAATTGGAACTAAAATGTAAAATAAGATAACGGTTGCCGATAAACCATAACAAATCCCAATCATTATTCTCCGGAAGACACCTTTTGAAACCATCTTCCTGGCTGAGGTTGGTTTTCCAGTAACCGTAACGTAACTCTTCTTTCCAACCCAGAATTTTTGAACTGCATAAAGGATAACCGTTACTGTCAGCAGAACCATTGCCAAAGCAGCTCCAGCTTGCATATTATAACTTCCTACTGCCTGCATATAAATTTCTCTTGCAACGGTGTTATAGTCTCCACCAATTGTCATCGGATTACCAAAATCCGCCATAGATTGAATGAATACAAGTAGAAAAGCATTTCCGATTCCCGGTACAGATAAAGGTAATGTAACTTTTTTAAATGTCTGCCATTTTGTAGAACCAAGATTATCACTTGCTTCTTCTAGAGATGGGCTGATGGATCGTAACAATCCAGCCAATACTAAGAAAGCAACTGGGAAATAAGTTAATGTCTGTACTAGGATAAGACCATGCAAGCCATAAATATTCGCATTTTCTATCCCTAATAATGTTTCCGAAATAAACCCGCCTCTTCCGAACAGTAAAATTGCTGATAGAGCAATAACGAACGGAGGTGAAATAACCGGTAAAATAGCAATCCCGTTAAATATTTTTTTAAACGGTACTTCAATATAAGCGAAAGTATAGGCAAAGAAATAAGCAATAGCTGTTGATAAAATGGAAACAATGATGGCTAATACTAGTGAATTCGTTAAAGCACTAGTTAACTGCCCTCCAGCAAAAACCCTTTCATAACCTTGCCAATTAATTTCTCCATTTGAGAGGAAACTAGATAGAAAAATTTGAAACATCGGAAAAGCAATAAAAATGATTAGTGTCAGCATAATCAATACAACTAATATAAGAAGTAATGGCTGCTTGACTAATTTACGTATATTTTCCTTCATAGAAAGCTTTCACTCCTTTTATGTTAAAAAAGGGAGCTGATGAGGCTCCTTTTTTCAACGTTCTCTGACTCTAGTTATTTACTTCATTATCCCAGCGGTCAAGAATTTCCTGACGGCGTTCCCCAGCCTCTTTCGGGTCTGAATCTAATAGATTAATTTCATCTAAATTCGGTGCCCCTTCAGGCGGAGTTGCGTCGGGATGTGTAAGACTCTGGAAATTATTTGTTTCTTGTCCAACTTCTTGTGCTCCCGGACCTGCAGCCCAATCGATAAACTCTTGCGCCAGCTCTTCATTTGGAGCTCCTTCAATAATGCCGACTCCTCCAATTTCAAACCCTGTACCATCATCCGGGAAGGAAAGAACAATATCGTCAAATCCTTCTTCTTGATATTTAACAATATCATGTGCAAATAGAATTCCTGCTCCTACTTCATTTAGTCCAACCATTCTACCTGGTGCAGAGCCACTAGTCGTATATTGCTGAACTTGTGGGTGAAGTTCTTTTAAGTATTCAAATCCTTCCTCATCTCCGCCTTTCGCACGAAGAATGGAATATAATGCAGTATAAGCTGTACCTGATGAACTTGGATGCGCCATTACTATTTGGTTTTGATAAGCAGGGTCTAACAGATCCTCCCAGCTTGTCGGTGCTTCCAGACCATTATCATCCAGGAAGTTCTGATTTGTTGCAAAACCAATTGCACCTACATAAACTCCTGTCCAATAATGATCTGGATCTTTATACTCCTCTGGAATATCTGCTGCTACCGGTGAGTCATACGGATGTAATAAGTCTTCCGTTTTAGCAGCTTCAAATGTATCTGCAGGACCGCCATACCAGATATCTGCCTGTGGATTATCTTTTTCCGCACGTACCTTTGCCAAGATTTCTCCAGCTGACATACGAACCATATCGACATCAATTCCTGTATCCTGTTGGAACCTATCAACCGCAGCAATCGCATGATCTTCTTGGAATCCAACATAAACTGTTAACGTTCCGCTTGGACTATCTTCCCCGTCTGCTCCATCTGAATCATTTGATCCGCATGCGGCAAGCAGAAAAACAACTAATAATATAAATAATAATTTTATAGATTTCTTCAATGTTACTACCTCCTTTTTTCTTATGTCTTAAGTTTATTTGTATACGCTTCCATATTCAACACCAAATGAATTCCTTTTGAAGCGGTATAGAATTGGTATGGTGGAAATACATGTATGATTCATATTTTATGAAATATATTAAAGTTAAATAGTGATATTTTAGGCAAAAAGAAAGCCGAACTACTTCAAATTCTATTAAAGATTCTGAAATATTTTGGCTTTCTCTTTTTTATTTTTTCTTCTATAATGATGTGACTTTTAAATAGATTCTTCGTTTATACTTTTTTTATCATTATTTGTGCTATTTTATATTTTAATTATTCACTTCATTATCCCAACGGTCTAGAATCTCTTGACGACGCTCTCCAGCCTCTTTTGGATCTGAATCGATTAAATTAATCTCATCTAAATCAGGTGTTCCTTCAGGCGGCGTTGCATCTGGGTGAGTTAAACTCTGAAAGCTATTTGCCTCATGCCCGACTTCTTGTGCGCTTACTCCAGCTGCCCAATCAATAAATTCTTGTGCAAGTTCTTCATTTGGAGCTCCTTCAATAATAGCAACCGCTCCTACTTCAAATCCTGTTCCTTCTTCTGGAAAGGAAAGAACAATGTCATCAAAACCTTCTTGCTGAAACTTTATAATGTCGTGAGCAAACAAAATTCCTGCACCAACTTCATTTAAGCCAACCATTCTTCCTGGAGCTGAACCACTGGTTGTATATTGCTGAATCTGTGGGTGAAGTTCCTCCAAATATGCAAAGCCTTCTTCATCTCCACCTTTTGCACGAAGCGTGGAATACAACGCTGTATAAGCAGTCCCTGAAGAGCTTGGGTGCGCCATGACAATTTCATTGTTGTATGCGGGATCCAATAAATCATCCCAACTTGTCGGTGCTTCCAAATTATTTTCATCTAAAAAATTCTGGTTTGTCGCAAAACCGATAGCACCAACATATATCCCTGTCCAATCTCCCTCTGGGTCTTTGTATTCTTCTGAAATATCTTCAGCAACCTCTGAATGGTATGAATGTAGGAGATCTTCTGTCTTTGCAGCTTCGAATGTATCTGCTGGTCCTCCAAACCAAATATCTGCTTGCGGATTATCTTTTTCCGCACGCACCTTTGCTAAAATTTCTCCAGCCGACAGACGAACCATATCAACATTAATTCCTGTTTCTTCTTGAAATCTCTCCATTGCCGCTATTGCATGATCCTCATTGAAAGCCGAATAAACCGTTAACGTTCCACTTGGACTATCCCCTTCATCTGCTCCGTCAGCTTGATTTGAATCGTTTGACCCACATGCAACAAGTAGAAAAACAACGAATAGTATTAGTATTAATTGCATCAATTTCTTCAAAGTTATTCTCCCCCTTTTTATGTTTTCAGTTTATTTGTATGCGTTTACATAAACAACACCAAATATTCTCCTTTTGAAATGGCATAGAATTGGTATAGTAATATAAAACATGTCATTATAATCTGTTTGTGTATAATCGTTGTCTAACTTCATCCACTAAAAATTAGGTGGAAAGATGGAAATACATACGCTTCATCTATTAGATAATGTCCAATAACATCAACAAAAAAGCCGAATAAGTCCAAATTCTAAAATAAGAATGTTGAACCATTCGACCTTACTCACATAGAACTATGATTTGTTTTAATTATTCACTTCATCTTCCCAACGATCAAGAATTTCCTGACGACGTTCTCCTGCCTCGATTGGATCTGAATCAATTAATTCAATTTCTTCCAAGTCAGCTGCTTCCTCTGGCTCTACAGCATCTGGATGAGTTAAATTATTAAATGCATTTGCTTCCTGACCCACTTCCTGTGCATTCGCACTTACAGCCCAATCAATAAATTCTTGCGCTAATTCTTCATTTGGAGTACCGTTAATAATCCCGACGCCGCCAACCTCATACCCTGTTCCTTCTTCTGGAAAACTTAATACGATATTATCAAAGCCTTCTTTTTGGAACTTAATGATATTATGTGAGAATAGAATTCCAGCTCCTACTTCATTCATCCCTACCATTCTCCCTGGAGCTGAACCGCTCGTTGTATACTGCTGAACCTGACCATCCAGCTCTTTCAAATAGTCAAAACCAGCATCATCACTGCCTTTAGCACGAAGAATAGAATAAAGTGCCGTATACGCCGTACCTGAAGAACCTGGATGAGCAACGACTACCATATCTTTATATGCTGGATCTAATAAGTCATCCCAGCTTGCAGGTGCCTCCAAGTTATGTTCATCTAAAAAGTCCTGGCTTGTCGCAAAACCAATAAGTCCTAAATAAATCCCTGTCCAATATCCTTCTTCATCCCGGTATTCTTCAGGGATTGCTTCTGCCTCTGGGGATTGATATGGCTGAAGTAAATCCTCTTCTTTCGCAGCAACAAATGTATCTGCTGGACCGCCGTACCAAATATCTGCCTGTGGATTTTGCTGCTCAGAGCGAATTTTAGCCAATATTTCTCCTGTAGACATACGAACCATATCAACATCAATTCCTGTATCCTCTGTAAATTGATTAATTGACGCAATGGCATGCTCTTCTTCGAGACCGACATAAACAGTCAATGTACCATCGTTTTCTGCTCCACCTGTTTCTTCTGTATCATCAGAACCACATGCAGCAAGAATCAATCCTAAAAATAAAAATAGCGGTATTATCTTTTTTGTAGTTTTCATACGATGAATTCCTTTCTTTCATTTTCTTTACTTTAATTCACAACTCCAAGCTTCTTCAGTCCGTTAAAAATGCCATTCTCCTCAACGGTTGTTGTTTGAAAATCTGCATATGGAACAAGCATCGAGTCCGCATTTCCCATTGCCACGCCTGCTCCAGCAAATTGCAGCATTTCCTTATCATTCATTCCATCACCAAAAGCAATCACTTCAGAAGGTGATAGATTCAAATGTGCTATCATTTTTTTAACTGCTTCTCCTTTATTCACGGAAGTACGAATTAGATCATAGGACTCTGTAGAATGTTTGATATTAACTTTAGACAGCTGATAACCTTCTATTAAACTAAAATCTCCTTTGCTGTCAAACACATTGATTGCCGTCGCAGCTACAATCTGATCAGCAACATCTTCTGTAAACAGTTTAAATTCCTTCATTTGCGAAACTTTACTAAAATAAATAACGTGTGCATCCTTTAGAGAAGTAAAATAATTATTTTCTGTGGTATAAAGCGCAAGTTCACTTTCTCCTTGGCAGGAGATAGAAATCATTCTCTCGACATCCTCTTTACGCATCGCAGCTTTAAAAATCATTTCATTCTCGTGCATTGCATAGGATCCATTATAAGTAATCGATGAGGTGATTCCAAAGTCATTTGTCAAATTAACAATATCCATTAAAGGTCTGCCAGTACATAGAAATACTTCTATACCTGCTGCTTTTGCTTGCCGAATGGCTTCCTTGGTTGAAGCATCGTAAGTGTGGTCTGGCTTTATAATCGTTCCATCAATATCTAAAAAAATTGCACGGTAGCTCATTTTGGCCTCCTTTTTTAGTTCCTTCCTCTAAAAGATAGATGAATTCTTATGCTCTTTTCTAATTATTACTATACTTAAGACTATAATCATTTCATGGAACGCTCCACACCAAATTATTTCCGTTTAAAATGGTAGAACTTTAGCTTATGAATATTGCATCAAACATTCAGATAAAATTTCTAATAAGATATAAAGCAATGTCTTTGAGTGATTAACTTACATTTTCTTTATATGACTATTGATCATAAATTTCATTCTCCCATTTTTGAATAATCTCATCACGTGATTCTGCCGCATCGCTTAAATCAAAATCTATTAAATGATAATCTGAAAGTTCTATAGCTTGTTCCGCATCCGCAGCTTCTGGATGGGTTACATTATTATAGTTTCCAAAATCTTGTGCTGCTTCTTGCCCTGCTGGTCCTAATACCCAGTCAATAAATGCCTCAGCCAATTCAGGGTTAGGAGCATCTGCAATCTTAGCTACTGCAAATAATTCATATCCTGCTCCATCAACCACAGTAGGCTCTAAATTATCAAATCCTTCTTCCATACTTTTAACAGAATTATAGTAGAATAAGATCCCTGCTCCCGCTTCTTCCATTCCCACCATCCTCGCCGGAGCGACCCCGCTAGTTGTATATTGTTGTACTTGTCCATCCAATGCTTCCAAATAATCATAAGCCTCTTCTTCATTATCAAAGTACTGCAATATATTATAAAGTATTGTATAAGCCGTACCGGATGAAGCTGGATGAGGCATAACGATTTCCCCTTCATACGCTGGATCAAGTAAATCTTCCCAAGTTGTAGGTGCTTCTAGTCCATTGGCATCTAAGAAATTTTGATTCACTACAAAACCTAAAGGATTAACTAACATTCCAGTCCAATATCCTTCATCGTCCTTGTATTCATCTGAGATATATTCCGCTGTAGGCGATACATATGGTTCAAGCAATTCCTCTTCCTTAGCTACTTCAAATGTTTCTGCCGGTCCGCCAAACCAGACATCTGCCTGCGTGTTCGCACTTTCCGCACGAACTCTTGATAGAATTTCCCCAGCAGACAACCGAACCATATCAACTTCAATTCCTGTTTCTTCTGTAAAAAGGTTCATTGTTTCGATAGCACGCTCTTCATCCGAACCAGCATAAACCGTTATTTTACCTTCTAACTTATCATCTGGCTCATCACTAGAATCGTCACTTCCACAAGCGGCTAGTATACTTACGATTAATAATAGAGATAACCTCCAAATACTTTTTCTCATTACGTCCCCCCTCCCTATATATTCTTTAAATATTGTTTTAATATGTATTCTTTGTTTAGAATAGCAGTCTATTAAATGGTTTATTGCTACAGGATTATGCTAAAAGCCGAAGCTTCAGTTACCTCATACCTTTACTTCCAATAACCTATCCACTCTTCCGCTCTAGCCATTAAATTAACTCCCTTGTTTTCATTACTTCCTTATATTATGTATATAACTCTATATGTACACGCTTACACTATCAATAGTAATTAATTTCCTTTTTAAATGGCAGTAAATTGGTATTGAATATTTACTATAGACTATGTAATTTAAAATAGATGCCTTAAGGTATACAAAACAAAAAATCCTCTTTTATTATGCAGGTTAGAAATTTTCATCATTTTTCTCTGCTTAATAGAAGAGGACATATTAAATTCAGTTATTACTGCACCAGCCACCCAATCAAAATCCCAATCAACTGCAAATCCGTATCTCCAAATGTCGTTCGCGTATAACCTAAATCCCGCAAATAACTTAACAACGGAATCGGCAAAATAGTAATAACCATCCCATGCACGATACTCATACAAACCAGCGCCTTGATTCCTCGTAACTTATATGCAATAACTCCCGCAGCGCCGCCGGAGAAGAAATGCGGAATGACGCCTGGAATAATAATCGTATACTGCACTGCGGCCATGCCAAACATTACACCAAGTCCGCCCAAAAAGCTGAGGATAAATCCAACCATTGCAGCTAATGGAGCGTAATTAAATAATACCGGCGCATCTAACGCTGGAACGGAGCCCTTGATCCATCTGCTTGAGACTCCTTCAAACGCCGGCAGAATTTCCGCAATCATCATCCGTACACCGGTCAGAATACAGTACATTCCAGCTGTAAACCACAAAGATTGCACAATCACAAAAATGATAAAATTTTGATCATTAAACAAGTATTGAATCGCATCTCTTTGCGCAAAAATAGCCGCAATAAAAAAGAGCAGAAATGAAAATATACTAATGATCAGCACATGATCATACATAAAAGGCTCCAGTTTTCGGATGAATTTCGGAAAATCTGCTTTTTCTTCTTTTCTTTTAAATAGACTGGTGCTTAACATACCTGTCATATAGTAGCCAACACTATTAAAATGACCAATCGCAATCGAGTCATCCCCTGTCACACGTTTGACAAACGGCTGAACCAGCGCAGGCATGCAGGACATCATCAGCGCTAACACGAAGCCGCCGAAAATATACAGCCACCAGCCATATTGCGAAGCATGTAAAACAGCAACAATCACTGCGGACATAAAAAGGACCTGATGTCCTGACAAAAAGACATACTTCAATCTTGTAAAGCGTGCTATTAATAGGTGCCCGACCATTCCAATCGAGATGGTTATCGCAATTTCTCTTCCGTAATTAATCTGTACTAATGCCGTTATCGCTTCATTATGCGGAATCATGCCAATCATATTAAAGCTGTCTTGAATCATCACTGCTAAATTGGAAAGGGACACATTGGCAGCAGATGCTCCTATCTGTAACAATGTCACCCCTACCATTACTTTCACGGTTCCGCTGAGAACCCGAAAAAAACCTGCTCTGGCAAGTAATAGCCCAATACATGTTATCGCTCCTAATAAAATCGCAGGCTCCCCGATAAACCCCCTTGTAAAACTTTCAAAAATATTCATACACGTTCACGCCACCGCTTCACAGTATTTGCATTTTCCAAGCTTTCTTTTACTAAGGCTCTATCTGCAATAAAGGAAAGTCCAAGAATTTCTGTTTCTTTTACCTGCAAATGCTGTACCACCTGCTTTGCCCCGATAATCAAATCTGCTTTCATGAAGGAGGCGGCACTTACATCCGATTGTTCCACAATGACGTCATCTAATTCCCATTCATGAAAATGCTGTTTTACTTGAAGCTTTAAAACAAGGCTTGTCCCTAAACCGCCTGAACAAACAACTAGCACTTTTTTCATTTGCTACCCTCCTCATACTCCAACATCCATTTCCATACCACGTCGATATTTCTTTCATGGCGCAGCTTGTCTAATAACTCCTTCGAATTAACAACCTCCAGCATCATCTCCACTGCAGTGACATGCTGGATTTTATCTTTGGCAGCAAGCAAAATAATCCACCATACTTTTTCCTCTGTTCCGCCGAAAGAAATCGGTTCCTCCAACGTCATAAAAGCAAAACCCGTTTTCTTAATCGCTGTACTGCTCAAATGAGGAAAAGCAACGCCTGGCGCCACGATAAAATGATGCTCCTGTTCATTGATGATTTGAGCCACTTCCGTTTCATATGTATGCTCCACGACATCTTGTTTTACTAAAGATTGATTCAATATAGATAATACTTCTCTCCAATCAGAGACTTTTTCTCTTAAATGGATACACGAAGGCGCCGTTAATGAAGTAACCTCCGAACTCATTGCCCCTTGATTCCCGCTGAAATACCTGTATAAATCATTGAACAATTCTCCCTCATTCAACACCACCGTGTGCTTTTTAACAGACTGATAGATAGTCATTACTGTCTCGACAATCGGCAATTCGGTGTTTGCCTGATAGGTTCCTCTTCCAATAATCCGCTCCAGATTTTGCTGATCAGCTATCGACAATAACGGATTTACTTTCACATGATTGACTTGCAGCTGCTGGGTAAATGGAACTGTTGTAACAATCAAATCGGCATCTTTATCTGTCAGCCCATACGCCTCTTTTACGGAAAATTGCCCTGTTATAAATACTTGCGGGAACAATCTTCTTACTGTCCGTTCAAGCAGTCTGGATGTTCCGAGGCCGGAGCTGCAGACAATCGCAATTCGTTTACTCGGCAGAAACGCTTCCTGCTCTAATCCGGCACATAAGTGTACTACAATAAAACCAATCTCATGTCTATGAAGTGTCGTTAAACCCCAATGCGGATTTTTTTCAATAAACGCTTTTACTTGTTCAATATATTTACGATACTCTTTTTCCAGATTATCGAAATAAGGATTATCAATATGAATATGATACTTCATGCGATACATTGCTGATTGCAAATGCGTCGACAGGGCAATAATAATATTCTCCCGATTGCTTAAACGAAAGCGGTTCGCCTGCTCGAAGGTCTCTACAATCTCCCGCGATAGTGACTGGCACTTCAGCCAATAATCTCCTTCCCCGCTTAAACGCCTTGCCCCCAGCAGATGCATGGATATGTAAGCTAATTCATTGGAGAGCTGAAGAGATGCATCTTCCAAGCCCATTAATCGCCTAAACTGTTCTCGTACTGCAGTAAACTTTTCATCCTCAAAGATTTTTAATTCATCATCTTTATCAAAGTCTGCAATAAATTGCCCTGACTGGATTCTTTTCCATTGAACAGCGCAATTCAGAAACAGCTCGTATTTACTCGCATCGATAAAAGCAATCCCGCTTAGCTCCTCTACCTGCTCAATCCAAGATACTACCCCATGAACATCCACATCTGAAATCATATCTTCTAAATCCGTTTCATTCATGGAAGCGGAGATTCGCCTTGTTACATACAGCTCCAGTATCTCTTCCTCTGTCCACTGTTCTTTCAAAAAATCTAAAAATAACATGCGTTTATTGTTCTCTTCCCCAACCAGCGAAATTTGTTTATTCTCTCTGGACAGCATTAAATGATAATCTTCCATTTCCGTCTTTAACTGATTATAATCATTCTGGAGCGTATTCATACTAATCTGGTAATCCTCACATAATTCTTCCACATGGATAGATGAATTTAGTAATAGAAGCTTTTGCATATCTTGCCGGCGCTGCACTGCACTTAAATAATCCTTCTGCTTGTACATTGCCTCCTGAAGCACCTGCTTCTGCTTCTCTCCTAAAATCAGCCGTGCCCCATACTTGCGATGTCTCTCCAGGCTAAACCCTGCGCCAATGTCCATCAGCCACGTCTCGATTTCAAGTAAATCCTGCCGAATCGTCCGCGGCGAAAGCTGATAGGCTTTATTCAAGTCAGCTAAGGAAACAAACGCTTCTTCTTCAATTAACCGTTCTAAAATTTTCTTTTGTCTGGATGAAAGCATGTTATCCCCTCCACATCACCGAAACCTCTCCAGCTCCTATGTACATTTGATTTAAAATTCCGAAAAAATAAAGAGATAATCTCGGAAATAAAATGAAACCCCTATCATTATTTTTGATAGTATATCATTTTTCGACAAGGAAATCTATATGATAACTTTTAAGTCAGAATGGTTTATACCTGGTGTGAAAGTGCCTGGGAAATAGGATTTCTATCATTAAAATCCCTCCTGAATAAGCTATTAAGTTGAATAGTTTATGCTGCTATCCCATGCTGTTCGCTAGAAACATGGCTTTTGTAAACATTATTTTCTTAAACAAAGGAGCTGTCTTCCCATACAAACCATTCAGTTAGCGACAGCTCCTTAAAAAACGTCCATTGATTTATTCACCGCTTCTTTATCTATAACCTGTCCTTATGTGCGATTCCAATCAAAACCATTCTCAAGTATAAGTGCTAAAATAATACCTACTAATAACCCGCTGCTTAACAACGGACGAAGAAAGTCAGGCAAGGTATCGAAATATGAAGCAGGGAAGGTCATAATAATGATACCGACAAATAAGGGAACAGCCGACCGATAAATATTGAGCGTATTAAATTCAACCTGACGAAAGAAACTTAATGATGAATTGAACAGCTGTAAATAAGAAACAAATAATACTGCACTGCCTATACTCAACGGCAGCATAGAAAAAAAGTGCCCGATTGGTGGAATAATGCCCATTAAGAAGAACATGAAACTGCCGAGAATAAAAGGTAACCGCCTAATAATCCCTGTCTGATTCAAAAAACCAATGGAAGAGACATACGGCGCATACGGGACAAGCTCAAGCACCCCAGACAGCCCGGTAAAAATCCCTGTTATCGTAAATGAGGAACGGTATTGGGAATCGCTTGTCTCTGCACGATAGATACTATCCGTCCCTTTTAACGCTCCAAACGTATTCGCTGTATTCAGCAGTCCAGCTAACACTGTCGTTATAACAATACCCGTATCCCACGTTGGTTTACCCAGCGGGAATAATGCCATACTCGATGAGGCAGTTTGGCTAACCGCTCCCTGTTGCTCAAAAGTGAGATTAAATGCAATCCAACCAATAACTATTCCGATTAATAACCCGTAGCGTTTAATGCTTGCTGGAGCTTTAATACTAATAATAGCCACTATGATTGCAATCATAATAGACAACAGCGAAATAGCTAAATCGATTTGGGCATTTTCGGCTTCGTTACCAAAAGGAATGCCCAGCATACCTTTTAAAAATATCCCGATTAATTGGCATCCAATTGAACTACTCCCACTTATCAACCTTAAAGGTTGCTTGAAGCAGGAGATTCCTAAGAACACCAACCCATTGGTCAGTTATGGATTAGGCTACCCCCGCAGTCCCTGCGGTTATTCGTAATGCTTCCTTGCGAAGATTCCTACTTGCGTTAATATCTCTTTGATGATGGCATTGACAGCTATCACACGTCCATGCACGCAAAGCGAGATTTTTAACGTCTGGGTTTTGGTGTCCGCAATTGGAACACAGCTGACTGGATGGATAATTTTTAGCTACCGTAACAACCTGCTTTCCATACCAGGCCGCTTTATATTCCAGCATCGTTTGGAACGCTGACCAGGATACATCGCTAATTGATTTTGCAAGATTATGATTTTTCAACATGTTTATTACAGACAAATCTTCTATCCCGATAATATCGTGGTTTTTGACTATCTCGGTGGAGATCTTATCTAACATGTCTTTTCTTTTATTAGCGATTTTTTCGTGAATCTTGGCTATATTTCTTTTTTGTTTCTGCCAATTTGCTGAGCCTATTTGTCGTCTAGACAGAATCACCTGCGCTTTTGCCAGTTTCTTTTCTAATGTCCGGAAAAATTTGGGGTTTGCATACACTGTCCCATTGGAAAGAGTTGCAAAATCAGTTATTCCAACATCGATGCCTACTGAGGAACCTGTCTTTTCATAGTGCCTGACTTCCGTTTCAACTACAATCGAAACAAAGTACTTGCCTGAAGGGTTGCGCCGGATCGTTGCATTGATAATACGTCCTTCCACTTCCCGACTTTTGGCAAAACGAACCAATCCGAGCTTAGGCAGTTTGATATGTTTATCCAATACCGCAATGTTTCCATTGACATGTTTCGTGGTATACGATTGAACAGGATTCTTTTTTGATTTAAAACGAGGTGCCTTATTCTGCTTCTTATAATAGCGCGTATAGGAATCATTCACGTTTTCAACGGCTTTTTGAAGAGCAATGCTATCAACTTCTTTGAGAAAGGGATGCGCTTTCTTCAATTCTGGAACCGCTTTGATTGCCTTATTTTTATTGAAAAATTCGCCCTTCCAATTATGTTGAAGAAGCTGGCCGTTTTGTACCATTTCATTCACCGTATGCCAATAGCGGTCTTTTTCTTTTTGTTTTCCTGTAAAATAGTTGTAGACAAAACGGGAGCAGCCAATTGTCTTATGGATGAAGGTGATTTGCTTTTTGTTCGGATAGATACGAAAACGAAATGCTTTTTTTACTTTCATGATTCCTTACCTCCTCCTGTCTATTATATCAGAAGAAGGATGATTTTGGAACATCTGTTCGATTCGATATTAAATAATTGAGACACCCAGAAGCAAGCTTTTGTGCATAGGAGATTCATCTCCCCCTTACCTCTACGCGCTTGAAGAGGGAGTTTTCTCTCCTGTTTTTGATAAAAAAGAGCCATTGAAGACCCGAAAACCAATTGCTTGATTTGAATAACTCCTTCATCTTTAGTCCTGCCTTTCCTGCATTAAATAAAACAATTCTTATCCATATCCTTTTTACCGATAGTTTGGTTATACTCTTAACCCTATCAGAAATGGGTTCTTTTTTCATTAGGCTATCATCATTTATTACCTATCTTCACCAGTTACTTGGCAGATAGATATAAGTTATTTCGTTTTTCTCTGAACAAGAGATTTGTCAGTCACTCATCCTCCAGTAAGATAACCCATGTTACAATGTAAAAAATGAAGGAGGTATTTCCTTGTATAAAGATATCAGCCACAACTCATATGGATTTCGTTTTCAAAGAGCTTATCAAGATAACGTAGCAGATTTGCATGCGATTGGCTTCGAACATCATCAAAACCCCGCTGATTACAGCTGGCATGGGCTGGAAAGAGGAGAAAAGGATATTATTATCTTTCAATATACGCTGCATGGGAACGGTGCAATATCCATCGGGGGTACCACGCATGAATTAACAAAAGGAGATGCTTTCTTTATTGATGTTCCGAGCGATCATCGGTATTATCTCCCTGCTGATGCAGAGGAATGGGAATTTATTTTCTTTACCATTACTGGTACAGAGGCAGCGAAGTTATATCAGCAAATAACGAAAAAGCATGGTCATTTATTCCAATTGTCCATTCATTCAAGCCCCGTTAATTATATTTTTAATACCTTAAAGAGAATAGAAACGGCAGGGATTTCTCATGGCTACGAGGCTTCCTCCTGCGCCTATTCTTTTCTGATGGAATTTCTCGGATACTTAGAATATAACCAGCAGCAATCTAAAGCAATCCCTCCTTCTATCTCAAAGGCAATCGAATTTATAGAGAATCATTATAGTGAAGATATTACATTAGATGAAATCGTCAGCGTATCCGGCTTATCCAAATATTATTTCACACGCCAATTTGTAAAGTCTATAAATGAGACGCCGATCCGTTACCTGACAAAAATCAGAATGAAAAAGGCGCTTCACTTATTGATTACTGAAAAGAAAAGTATCGAGGATATTGCAAAAGAAGTCGGGTATACATCCAGTAATTATTTTAGTAAAGTTTTTAAGCAAACCATCGGAGAAACCCCAAGTAATTACCGGCAAAACACAGATATCATGCCAGTTAACCAGTTATTCACCGATTAACAAAGAGCAATATATTACTCGTTTTCAATTTATTTTACGGTTGAAAACGCTTTATGCATCTATTAATATGTACATAAGCAATAGCAATTTAATCGTACTCAAAAAGAGACCTTGTTTCTTTTTTACTCTTTTTCAGTAAAAGTATTTACTAAAAAGAAAGCAACTATGTATTCAGTAGAAAGACATTCTCATATTACATTTTGATTCTACTTTAGGAGGAAATAGCTTATGTCCAAAATTACATTTTTAGGTGCAGGAAGTACCGTTTTCGCAAAGAACGTATTAGGTGACTGCATGACAGTCGATGCGTTGCAGGATTTTGAATTTGCTTTATTTGATATAAACGAAGAACGGCTTCAAGATTCTGAAATGATGTTAAACAACCTGAAGAAAAGCTTGAATGCTACGGTTACGGTAAAAGCGTATCAGGATCGTAAAGAAGCATTACGCGACGCAAAATATGTCATTAATGCGATTCAGGTAGGCGGTTATGATCCTGCTACCATCACAGATTTCGAAATCCCGAAGAAATATGGATTGCGTCAGACCATTGCAGACACCTTAGGGATTGGAGGTATCTTCCGTAACTTAAGAACCATCCCTGTCATGCAGGAATTTGCACGTGATATCAAAGAAGTTTGCCCGGATGCCTGGTTCCTTAATTATACGAATCCGATGGCTGTTCTAACGAATATCATGCTGAAGGAAGGCATTAAAACAGTCGGACTTTGTCATAGCGTACAGGTTTGTGCGAGCGAGCTGCTGAAGTCTTTAGAAATGCCGACAGATGATGTGCAATGGAAAATCGCCGGTATCAATCATATGGCCTGGCTGTTAGAAATCACGCGGCACGGTGAAGACCTCTATCCGGAAATTAAGAAACGTGCGAAAGAGAAGCAAAAAGAAAAGCATGATGATATGGTTCGCTTTGAATTAATGGATAAATTCGGCTATTATATTACAGAATCTTCTGAACATAATGCCGAATATCATCCATACTTTATTAAGAGTCAATATCCTGAATTAATCGAACAATTTAACATTCCATTGGACGAGTATCCGCGCCGTTGTGTGAATCAGATTGAAGATTGGAAAAAAATGCGTGATGACTTAGTAAACGACCAAAACCTGACACATGAGCGCTCTCGCGAATATGGCTCTTATATTATTGAAGCGATGGAGACAGACAAGCCATTTAAAATTGGCGGAAATGTATTAAATACAGGACGTTTGATCAGCAACCTGCCAGAGAATGCAGTTGTGGAAGTGCCTTGCTTAGTAGATGCAAGTGGGATTGCACCAACGTATGTAGGTGATTTGCCGGAACAGCTCGCTGCATTAAACCGGACGAATATCAATACTCAATTATTAACCGTAGAAGCTGCGTTAACGAGAAAGAAAGAAAAAATCTATCAAGCTGCAATGCTGGATCCGCATACATCCGCGGAATTATCTATGGATGACATTATCTCATTATGTGATGATTTGATTGAAGCACATGGAGATTGGCTTCCAGCGTATGAATAAGTTAGATTCCCTCTCCTTGCTATGGTAAGGAGAGGGAATCTTAAAAGCTTTCTTGTAGTATACAGGCTGATTCACTTTGTTTTTCCAAGAACATCATAAACGCTTTTTCTATTTGTATTTCACCTTATTGAAAGCGTTTTACTCACCTGATAGTATATTAGCATAGTAAAGTTTAGTAAAAAAAGGTGGGGAACCTATGGCAACAATTAAAGATATCGCAAGTAAATCAAATGTCTCTATTACAACCGTATCAAGAGTTTTAAACCATGACACATCCTTATCTGTAACGGAAGAAACACGCCAACGGATTATCGAGGCAGCTAATCAATTAAATTATCAAACGGTTCGCGGCAGAAAAAAACAGCTTCAAAACTCTAGTCCGACTTATAAATTTGGGATACTGATGTGTCAGTCCCTTGAGGAAGAACTTAGTGATCCGTATTTCTTATCCATCAGACATGGTATTGAAAGTCAATGCAAGCATTTCAACATCGAAGTTAATGAAGTTTATCGGATGAGCGATTTCCATTTGCATCAGCTGAATGTTCATCTGGATGGTCTCATTATTGCTGGAAAAATCGATGAAAGCCTTGTAGATACAATCCATGAGCAAATCAAGCATCTGGTCTTTGTCGATCATTCTCCGGATGAAAATCGTTTCGATTCTATTGTAATTGATTTTGAGAAATCCACTTGGATTGCTTTGGAGCATCTATTCTCTCTAGGTTATACCAATATTGGATATATCGGCGGAATGCAAGGAAAACATATCAAAGCAAATGAAAAGCGGGAGATAGAGGATGAACGCTATGTATTTTTCACAAAGAAAATGAAGGAACTGGGTAACTATAATGATGCTCATGTATTTGTAGGAGAGTTTACGATGTCTGATGGCTACCGTTTAATGAAAGAAGCCATCCAAAAAGGAAATTTACCGGAAGCCTATTTTATTGCAAGTGACCCGATGGCAGTAGGTGCATTAAGAGCTTTACAGGAAGCAGCAATAAAAGTCCCTGAAGATGTCGCTATTGTCAGCTTTGATAATGTAGAAATGGCCCAATTTGCCAGCTGTCCGTTGTCAACCATTCATGTTCCAACAGATACGATGGGAAAAACAAGCGTAAAGCTGCTGCTTGACCGATTACAGGGCAGAGACATTCCATTAAAAGTGAATGTCCCTACCACATTTGTGCAGCGCGAAAGCTGCGGTGCACTAGCAAAAACACGGCATGTTCCAAACTAGCTTTCGATATATCAAGGAAACCTATTTTTCTATCAAGACGCATTTTTTCATAATTTGTTAGAAAACTTGGTTGTCACCAAGCCTTTAGGTGACAACCTTAGTTACACTTATGCAGTAAAAAAGTTTATACTTTCTTACCTGCTAAACAAGCAATAGACCTAGAATCGTTTTTGGCGGAACAGATCTAGGTCTATCCATAGCATACTAATAGCAAGCGTACGCTATTTCATCTATTATAGGAAATATTTCGTACTCCTTGCAACTGTACCGATTCAAATTACTGATAAAAGGAGTATCCTTATGCGATTATGCCTTAAAACATTATTGTTGTTGATGCTGACCGGCCTTATTATAGCAGGCTGTTCGAATGATGATGCTGAAAATAAAACCGATTCGGAGGAGAGTACACAACCGGGAAACCAAGTAACGTTAACCTTTTTCTCTACTGTATCCAATGAAGCAGAGCAAGAAGCGATGCAGAGCGTTGTCAACGATTTTGAAGCAGAATATCCGGACATCAATATTAATTTAAATATGCCGGGACAAGACTATGAAAGTCAGCTGCGAATTCGAATGGCAGCAAATGATTTGCCCGATTTATTCGATACGCATGGCTGGGCCCAGAACAGATATGGAGAATATACCATGGATTTGCGGGACATGGACTGGGTAGACGACATGGATCCCGCACTGGAGCAAAACTTTGTAGATGAGGAAGGCAAGGTGTACGCCTACCCGCTCAATCAGGCAATGGATGGGTTAACTTATAATAAAGAGATTCTTGATGCGTACGATATTGAAGTACCAGAAACATTTGATGAATTTATGGAAGCTTTAGAAACAGTAAAAGAAAAAAGCAACGGAGAAATTGCGCCTCTTTGGTTCGAGGGCTCTAATGAAAATGCTTTTGGTCAGTACTATGATCAATTTGCCAGCCCACTGCTTATCACCCATCCTGACCATGATTACAGTGAAGAATTACTAGATGGCAGTTTTGATTGGGAACCTTATGACTACTTATCTGAAAAATTGTTAGAAATGCATGAAAAAGAATTATTAAATATAGACGTGCTCACTGCAAGACCATACGAAAAAAATCAATTACTTGCTCAAGGCAAAATTGCTTTTGTTATGCAAACTGTACCTATCCATGTGATTCAAGAGTTAAACCCGGATATCGAACTGGGCATCATGCCTGTACCGGCTATCCATGAAGGTGATGACCCGACCTGGATTGGCGGCGAGCGGCATACGGTTGCCATCTGGAAGGATACAGCGCATCCTGAGGAAGCAAAAAAGTTTATTGATTTTTTAGCCAGACCTGAGAATGTAAAAGCTGTTGCAGAAGGAACCTCTTTAGCAGCTGGACTTACCAACGCTACTGCTGATATCTATTACCAGGATTACTATGAGCAATATGATGACATCTTGGTAGAGCCATATTTTGATCGAGTTTATTTACCAAATGGCATGTGGAAACCACTGGGAATGAGCGGACAAGAGTTACTATCTGGCGCCCTTTCTCCTGAAGGCGTCTCTCAAAAAATGAAAAATGAATACTTACGTTTAATAGAACAGGCGGGCTTTGAATAAATAACAAAAGCGTAGAGATTGCGCCCCGAACTTTGGGGTGGTTCGACCTTGGTCGAACTTCCATTACTTAAAGAGATAAAGGAATCACAATGAGGTAACGAACTGATGATGACTTATCGTAGGGCACAACGGGAAATCTCTTAGTTTGTGGCGTTCGGAGCTGGAAATCAATTTGTTTTTATAGGAGCTGAATATAAATGACGGTAAGTACGAAAAAAATAGGAAGAACGAAGCAAAATTCATCCCTTTGGTGGATGTATTTACCAGCCCTCCTGTTTGTTGTCTTTTTTATTGTATATCCTTTCTTAAACGGGATTCGTATTTCATTTACAAACTGGAACGGGTTTTCACAAACTTTTGATTATATCGGATTTAGACAATATACAAGAATGTTGACTGACCCCGATACCTGGACGGTAGTCCGCAACACATTAATATACGGCATCGGCAGCACCATTTTCCAAAATGTTCTTGGACTCGCCTATGCTTTATTACTTAATCAAAGTGTCCATTTTAAGACCCTTACACGAACCATTGTTTATTTGCCTGTTATTATCAGTCCTTTGATTATGGGCTATATCTGGTACTTCTTCTTTTCCTATCAAGGGGGAGCTTTAAACGATGTCCTGATTGGATTAGGATTAGAAAGAATCAATGTGCTTGGTAATGTAGATATCAACATATGGATTATTGTTTTCGTAAACACGTTCCAATTCGTAGGTATCGCAATGATTATCTATCTGGCCGGACTGCAAAGTGTATCGAGAGATTTTTATGAAGCAGCAGAAATTGATGGTGCTTCTTCCTTCCAGAAGTTCAAAAATATTACGTTTCCCTTATTGATGCCTTCCATTACGATCAATATGGTGATTAACATTATCGGCGGCCTCAAGCTGTTTGATGTCATTATTTCATTAACAGGCGGCGGTCCCGGAAATTCATCTCAATCGATGTCTACGTTTATGTACGATCTATATTTTGGAAGAGAAGATGCCGGCTATGCTGCTACACAAGGTGTTCTGATGATGGTTATTATTCTCATCCTGAGTTTATCTGCATTGATTTATTTCCGACGCAAGGAGGTTGAAGCATAATGGATTATAGTTCAAATAGAAAAAAAATTGCTTTATCGACACTCGCCTTATTCATTACGGTGCTTCATTTTCTTCCTTTTTATGTGCTAATCACCACTGCGCTGAAGGAAAAAAGTGACTTCAGTTCAAAGTGGGTCTTCCCTTTCGATATTAGCTGGTCTAATTTCAGGGAAGCCTGGGAGGCAGCAAATCTAGGGAATGCCCTATTAAATACAGGTATCATTACATTTTTTGCAGCGGCCATATTGATTATTGTAGGTTCTTTGGCCGCCTATCCATTAGCACGCAGACAGACAAAGCTGAATCGTTTTATGTACATGTTTTTTATCGCTATTATGGTTGTACCGCCTTTGGCTGCGTTAGTTCCACTGTATCAATTAGTAGTCAACTTAGGGTTGATGAATACACACCAGGTTGCCATATTTAATAATGTTGCTTCTTATCTGCCTTTAACTATCTTTTTATACGCTGGATTTATCCGGTCTACCATACCAAAATCATTAGAAGAAGCGGCTCGAATCGATGGAGCAGGGACATTTCGGATTTTCTTTCAAATTGTATTTCCGTTATTAAAACCAATCACTGCTTCGATTCTGATTATTGCTTGTGTGTATATTTGGAATGATTATCAATTTGCGATTTTCTTCCTTCAGGATGAGTCCGTTCAAACCATGACAGTTGCTTTATCCAAATTCTTTGGAGAAAATGCGAATAATTTAAACTTAGTTGCTGCCGCTGCAATTATTGCTACCTTACCAATGGCAATCCTGTTCCTCCTTCTGCAAAAACACTTTGTACAAGGACTTGCAGCAGGATCGGTAAAAGAATAAAAGAAAGCTTCTTGCGATAATTTCTATCGTAGGGAGCTTTCTTCGGGATATCTATTTTCATTTGATGAATTTTTTAATAGAAACATTTGCAGAATAGGAGGAAAAACTATAAAATGAACTTAGTTAATTAAATTAATAAAGTTGCAATATGGATAAGCATACCAATAAAAAATATAAATCAGGAGGTCCTTATGACAAATCTAACCCAAGCATTTCACCAGATTTTTGATACATCCGAAGCCCCTCGCCGCTTTTTCGCCCCTGGGCGAATCAATCTCATTGGTGAACATACGGATTATAACGGTGGTTATGTCCTGCCTGCTTCTATCTCATTTGGAACGTACGCACTTGCCAGAAAAAGAAATGATCAAAAATTACGTTTCTATTCTTTAAACGCTTCTGAAAACGGAATAATAGAATGTGACCTCGATCATCTTTCTTACCAGAAAGCGCACGGCTGGGCGAATTATCCAAAAGGAATGGTCCAATATATGAAACAAGAAGGCTATGCCATCACGTCCGGTGCAGATATCTTATTTTATGGAAATATCCCAAATGGTGCCGGTCTTTCTTCATCCGCTTCTTTAGAATTAGCGACCGGTGTATTGCTGGAAGGACTTTTTAATTTGGAAATAGACCGGCTTCAGCTGATTCAAATCGGGCAAAAAGTAGAAAATAATTATATTGGGGTCAACAGCGGGATTATGGATCAGTTTGCTGTCGGGATGGGAAAAACAAATCATGCCATTCTCTTAAACTGCCAAACACTGGAATACAGCTATGCACCAATGCATTTACAGGATTATGAGATTATCATTATCAACACCAATAAACAGCGATCCTTGGCAGATTCTAAATACAATGAACGGTTTGCGCAATGCCGGCAGGCGCTCCAGGATTTGCAAAAGGAACTTTCCATCCAGCACCTTGGTGAATTATCGACGGAACAATTTGAAGCAGCGAAGCACCTGATCACAGATCCAGTTAATCAAAAACGGGCCAAACACATTGTATATGAAAATGCGCGGACACTGGAAGCATTAGAGAAACTGCGTAACGGCGACTTACATGCTTTTGGCCAGCTCATGAATGCATCGCATCTTTCGCTCCAATCGGATTATGAGGTGACTGGAATCGAATTAGATACGATTGCAGCTGCGGCTTGGGAACAGGAGGGCGTCATTGGTGCACGTATGACCGGCGCCGGATTTGGAGGATGTGCCATCGCTATTGTCCATCAGGATGCAGTAAGGGACTTCAAACATCATCTCAAGCAAATTTATCAGGACAAAATCGGCTATGAACCAACATTTTACACTGCTTCTATTGCAGATGGCGCCAAAGAAGTAACGGAGGAGGAGATAAAATGAGCATATTCGTTTTAGGTGGAGCAGGATATATCGGTTCTCACGCCGTCTACCAATTAATCGACCGCGGCGAGCATGTCGTCGTCGTGGATAGTCTGGAAACAGGACATCAAGAAGCAATCCACCCTGACGCTTCTTTTTACCAAGGAGATATCCGGGATATCGATTTTTTACGAAGCGTCTTTGCAAAAGAATCGATTGATGCCGTTGTTCATTTTGCAGCCAATTCACTCGTTGGAGAATCCATGGAAAATCCGCTTAAATACTTTGATAACAACGTTTACGGTACGCAGGTGCTGCTCCAGGCCATGGTCGAATTCGGAGTGGATAAAATCGTCTTTTCTTCCACTGCCGCTACATATGGAGAACCGGAAACAATTCCGATAACGGAAAAATTGCCTGCCAATCCGACCAATGCTTATGGAGAAACCAAGCTGACAATGGAAAAGCTCATGAAATGGACAGAACATGCACATGGCATCCGTTACGTTTCCTTACGCTATTTTAATGTGGCCGGAGCAAGAGAGACAGCAGAAATCGGCGAGGACCACTCTCCCGAAACGCATCTGATTCCCATTATTTTAGAGACAGCTCTTGGGCAGCGTGAAGCAATCACTATATTCGGAGACGACTACGATACACCGGATGGCACCTGCATACGAGATTATATCCATGTGGAGGATCTTATTCAAGCACATCTTCTGGCATTAGATTATTTAAAAGAAAACGGGCAAAGCGATATTTTCAACCTCGGAAGCAATCAAGGGTTTTCTGTGAAGGAAATGATTGAAGCTGCTCGTAAAGTAACTGGAAAAGTAATTCCTTCCCAAATCAGCAGCCGCCGTGCCGGTGATCCAAGTGTTCTTATTGCCAGCTCTGATAAAGCAAAGGAAATATTGCATTGGCAGCCTTCCCGCACCTCAATTGAAAAAATTATAGCAGACGCATGGAATTGGCACAGCAGTAATCCAAATGGCTATGCAGGAGGAGACGATTTAAAATGATTTACCATGATATCCAAGGATTAATCGACAAAGCGATAGAAAAAGAATTAATCGAAGGCTCCGATGAAATTTATGCACGAAATCAAGTCATGTCCTTGCTAAAAATAGCGGATTTTCCGGATCAGACAGTAGAGCCGACAGAAGATTCCATCCCTAACCTGATCGATAAAATCGTAGACTACGCGGTAGAAAATCACATCATTGAGGATGTTTTTGATGCGAAGGAAATCCTATCAGCTAATGTGATGAATTGCTTTGTCGCCCGCCCTTCTGTTGTAAATGCTATTTTTAAAGAAAAATATGCAGCATCACCAAAAGCAGCGACGGATTATTTCTATGCCTTAAGCAAAAATAATAACTATATCCAGATGAACCGTATCCGTAAAAATATTCATTTTAAAGCGGAAACAGGTTATGGCAATCTTGATATTACCATCAACCTGTCCAAACCTGAAAAAGATCCGGAGCAAATCAAAAGAGAACGCGCACTTAAGCAGACGATTTCCTATCCTAAATGTCTTTTATGTATTGAAAATGAGGGATATGCCGGACGGACTGGTTATCCGGCAAGAGCAAATCATCGTGTAATCAAGGTTCCGTTAGGAGATGAAAACTGGTATTTTCAGTATTCGCCTTATGTTTATTACAACGAGCACAGTATTTTACTCGCAGAAGAGCATCGTGATATGAAAATCGATAAGCAAGCATTTGAACGCCTGGTTACGTTTACGGAAAAGTTCCCACATTACTTTATTGGCTCCAATGCAGACCTGCCCATTGTCGGAGGCTCTATTTTAAGCCATGACCATTATCAGGCTGGAAATTACGAATTCGCGATGACGCATGCTGAAAATGCTTTTTCATTTTTGATTCCAGACTTCGATCACGTCTCAGCAGCCGTGTTAAAATGGCCATTATCTGTGATTCGGCTGCAGAGCGAGAATAAATCATCCTTGCTTGAAGCTGCCGATCATATTCTGCAAACATGGAAAAATTATTCAGATGAACAAGCAGCAGTACACGCATTTACGGACGATACACCGCATAATACTATTACACCAATTGCCAGAATACGCGAAGGCAGCTATGAACTGGACCTGGTATTACGCAATAACCGGACATCCAGCGACTATCCGCTGGGGATTTTCCATCCGCATGCAGATGTCCATCATATTAAAAAAGAAAATATCGGCCTGATTGAAGTCATGGGGCTTGCCGTTCTTCCAGCAAGGTTAAAGGATGAATTGCAGGAGATCAAAAATGATTTATGCGGAAAGCCAAGTAATATCGCTGACTACCATCAGGAATGGGCCAATCAAATAAAAGATAAATACGGTACGATTTCCAGCGAGGAACAAGCAGAAGATATATTACAACAGGAACTCGGCTTGAAATTCAAGCGGGTACTGGAAGATGCCGGGGTATTTAAAGAAAAAGCTGCGTTTGACAGGTTTATTGCGGCATTGGATACGTGAATCATTCATATAAAAACCGGACGGACTGCTGATAAAATGCAGTCCGTTTTTTATACTGGATTAAATAATTCAATCAAAAGTAAGGATATAGCTCCAAGCACCGTGGCATTATCATAAAGATTCGTCGCCTCAACCTGTGTTTCCTTTGCTTTCCCTGTCAAGGCACGCTGATGAATCGTTTGTTTAATAACAGGAAGCATTATTTCCCGGCTGTTCATAACGCCTCCGCCCAGAATAATTTTATCCGGATTCAGAATATGAATTAAATTGGTCAAGCCAATGCCGATAATTTCCGCAATTTCTTGAAAAACCTCGATATATTCTTGCTCGCCTGCTATCGCACGTTCATAGATAGTTTCCGCTGTATCTGCATCCTGGGAAGCACCTTTTATTTTTTTATGCGCATACGCAACAATTGCTGATCCGGTCGCAAAAGTCTGTAAGCATCCTCTATTCCCGCAGGTACAGCGTTCTCCATGAAGATCGATGATCATATGACCCAGTTCGCCGGCAATATCCTGTGCTCCATGATATAATTTCCCATTGATAACGATACCCGCACCTACACCGCGTCCAAGATTAACAGCTACCATGCTTTCCACATTCGCATGACCGCCAAACCAGGATTCTCCTAAAGCCATGGCACGGCCGTCATTTTCCACTTTGACGTTCAGATTGAATGCTTCCTCCAGCTCTGCTTTTATTTGAATATTTTTCAGCTCCAGGTTCGGCGCAAATAAAGCGATGCCTGTTTCAACTTCGACTACCCCATGCATGGCTACACCGATGCCGATAATTTTATCGTCTTCAACAGAGGAGGCTTGTAATACGTTGTGAATACCGTCTTTTAGCATCGTCATAAAGGCTTGATTGGTTATCGGCTTTTGAATGATGGCAGATGACTGCTCCAAAATTTCTCCGGATAAATTAGAAAGGATGCATCGGATTGTTTCTGGTCCTGCATCTACTCCAATGACGTAAAACGCACTGCTGTTCACATAAAGCAAGGTTGGTTTTCTTCCGCCTTGCGAAGCTCCCAATTCTTTTTCGATCACCAGCCCTTCCTCTATTAATTCTTTGACAATGCTGCTGACGGTCGGCGGGGTGAGTTTTGTTTCTTTCGCTATTTGTGCTCTTGATATCGGTTCAAAGGTACGAATTTTATTTAAAACAAGTGATTTGTTGACCGATTTCATTAATTGAAAAGTGCCTCGCTGCATCCAGATTCTCCGTTCATCGTTTTAGAAATATCATACCATAGTTAATTTAATTTATTAAGTAAGCTGGCCGCATCTATTTGGTTGTACATCTTTCTTCTGGAGTTTCTATATCTTAAAGTTGTGGTGACGAAAAAAACTTGAAAGATACAATGAAACTGTACCCTTCAAGGCTTCCTTCCTACTGTCTTACATCATATAAAAACTTAATCGAATGATTATCCGGATCAATCATTTTCTGGAATGGTTCTTCTTTGACCTCCAGCGGGTTCACTTCATGAATCAAGGCTTTTACATCGATTTTTCCATCCTTCATGTATTGTAAAGCTGCTGTCCATTCAAATCCTGGAAAAGGAGCGGAATAGGACATCCAAGAACCGTATACTTTTAATTCTGCTCTTAGAATTCTTTCAAATACATCTGCTGGGAATGTAATCTCTTTCTTGGCTGTGCCAACATATACAACCTGACCAAGCTTCTCCACTACACTCAATGACTGAACCTGAGTCTGCGGCACCCCTGCTGTTTCGACTACGATTTCCGGTCTTTGATTTTCTTTAAAATAATCATCTAAATCAACTTCTAATGAATTGACGATAACTGTAGCTCCTAACGCTTTCGCCATTTCCAGCTTTGCGTTGTCAATATCTATAACCGTTATCTCTCCTGCACCCTTTGCCTGCAGTGCGAGCAGTGACATCATGCCGATTGTACCTGCTCCAAAAACAACGGCGCTTGCCCCGGCGTGAATATCGACTTTTTCAATTCCATGGATAGCAACAGTTAATGGCTCAATTAACGCCGCTTCCTGGTCTGTAATTTCATCCGGTAAAGTCAGGATATTTTTGGCATTTACCGCAACGTATTCAGCCATTGCCCCCTGCTCTCGGGAACCAATAAAACTATAATTCTCGCAAAGCGCCGGATGGCCGCTCGCACAGCTGGAACACTGTTCACACGGAACTAATGGAGCTACTGCCACGCGGTCTCCTTCATTTAATCCCTGCACTTCGCTTCCTGTTTCCGTAATAACACCTGAAAATTCATGCCCTAAAATGGTCGGGTAATGATGCACCTTCCCATCAAAATAACGGGCTAAATCGGAACCGCAAATTCCCACATAAGCTACTTTCACTAACACTTGATTAGGTTTAATAACTGGTATTTCCATATCCTTTACGGAGAAGTTTGCTTTACTTTCCAGCACTAACGCCTTCATTTCAACGACATCTCCTATCTAAAATTTCCCTCATATTTTCTCTCTTTTAAATTGAACGTACGTAAAAATAATACTGAATACATAAATTCCGCCAATGATTAACAATGGGACTAAATTTTGAAGCTGGAATAATTCTTTCAAAATAAATGTGATTGGTGCTCCGCCTTGGTCCAGAGAAGCAACTTGGCCGCTTGAAATATTTCCTGTATCTGTTGCCAGCTTCGTATGCACGCCTACCATCATATTCGCGATCCAGATAGTGATACTCATGATAAACGCTCCGGAAATAACCGTCCGGAATAAGTTTCCTTTATGGATCCCTACTGCCATCGATACAAAAAATCCAATGGTAGCCAAGTCACCAAACGGCAGGACTTGGTTGCCAGGAATCAAAATAGCAATAACCAATGTTAATGGAACAAAAATCAGGCTTGCTGCTACTACTTGGGAATTGCCTAATAGTAATGCTGGATCCAGCCCAATATAGTATTGCTGTCCTTGGAAGCGTTTGTCTAATATAGCCTGCGCAGCTTCTGCTATCGGCATTAAACCTTCCATAATAAATTTAACAACTGTCGGCATCAAGACCATAACAGCAGCCATTTGAATACCTAACTGCAGCACGTCAGATACAGGGTAGCCTGCCAAAAATCCAATGACGATACCTAATACAGCGCCAATAATGACTGGCTCGCCGACAACCCCAAAACGCTCTTCAATCTTACTGGAATTAATATTCACTTTTTTTACACCTGGAATTTTATCGATAATGGCATCAATGACCACTGCAAATGGAGCGGACCAGGTTCCAGAACCATGCGGAATCGCTATCCCTTCCAAGCCAAAATGCTTATTCACTGTCGGTGCAAACCAATCACCCAGCTTGTAAACAAAGGCAGAGTGAACAACAACACCAATAATTGCAAACCAGAAGTTTCCGGTTGCTGCCAAAATAATGGCTCCTGTAAACGTCATATGCCAGATATTCCAGATATCGACGTTAACCACACGGGTCATTTTCGTTACAAGCATTAGCACGTTGACAAGAATGGCTACAGGAATAGCTACCATAGCAATCGTTGATGACCATGCCATCGGGGAAGCTCCCGGCCAGCCGACATCAACCACGGAAAGGCCTAAATTAAAGCGGTCCGCCATTTCCTGTGCAGCTGGTCCTAAATTATCTGTTAAGAGACCAATGACCAAATTAATCCCGACAAATCCGACACCAATGGTTATCCCGGAACGAAGGGATTTTCCAATGCCTTGTTTTAAACAAATTCCCAATATAAAAATAACTAATGGAAGCATTACGGTCGGCCCAAGATCTAATATATATTGTAAGATTTGCATGGACGGAATTTCCTCCTTTTAATAAAGAGATTGCTCTACTGCAGAACCTCTAAAATTTCTTTTTTTGTTTTGTCTAACCCTACTCCTGAGATAAATGCCAATCCATGAATAACCGGAACACCGTAATCCTTGTCCACCTTAGCTGTGGTTACAATCAAATCTGTACCGCTGACTTTCGACCCTAATTCACTTACACGGCATTGTGATACATCTGCATCAATGTTATTTTCCTTTAATAAAGCTCTGATTTTATTTGCTGCCACCGTTGACGTTGCTACTGCTCCACCACATGCTACTAATACTTTTTTCATTTTAAATTCCTCCAATTTTGGTTAAATAATATTTTTATTTATAAATCTAAATTTGATTCCAGTAATTGATACGCTTCCTCTACTGTTTGAAGCTGTAATAGCTGATCTAAAAATGCTTGCTGCTGCACCAGCTCCACTATTTTTTGCAATACTTGAATATGTTCTTCTCCATCAGAGCACCCAAGCAGAAAGACGACTTTCACTTCAATTTCGTCAGAGTCGCTCCCCATAATCCGAAAAGAAACGGGCTCCTTCAGCGTCATTAAACCGATTTTACTTTCATTTACATAACTTGCATCTGTGTGTGGAAGTGCTACTCCGATTACGCCTGTCGGAACACCAGTCGGGAATTCTTTTTCCCTTGCTTTTAATCCCTCGACATATTCACTGTTGGCATAACCCTTCGTAATCATAACGCTTCCAATCTCTTCAAAAATGGCAGCTGTTGAATCTGCGCTGCTATTTAAAAGAATCAAACCTTTATCAAGATAATTATTCATCTTTATAACTCCTCTCCGCTTCAACGGTATAGACTTTCGTTTGCAGTGATTTGATGGTTTCTACTGCTTCTGCATCAGATGTTGTGTCTGTGATTAAAATATCGACTTCATCAATGGCAGCTACTTGGTTCATCGAAGTAGAATGGAATTTGGAGAAATCAGCCATCATAATTTTTAGCTGGCTATGTTTCATCATCAACCGGGATACTTCCGACTCTCCCATATGCATATTGGTATAGCCTGCCTGCAAATCTAAACCGCCTATTCCAAAAAATCCTTTATCTACAAAAAGCTTTTCAATCCCACGATAAGCAATTGGTCCAAATAAAGAGTTTTCATTTTTCCTTACATTCCCGCCGATAATAATGACATCAAAATCAGAATAATCGATGAGCTCCTGTGCAATCGGCAACGAATTGGTAATAATCGTTAAATCTTTCTTGTTATTTATTTCTCTGGAGAAGTATAAAGCGGTTGTTCCATAGTCTATATAAATGGTATCCCCGTCTTCCACGAGTTCAGCAGCTTTTTTAGCAATAGCCTTCTTTTCCTCTTCATTCACTGTTTTTCTCGTTACATACTTTGTCTCCAGATTGGCTTTATTAAGTATCGCTCCCCCATGAACCTTCCGAACAATGCCTTCCTGTTCCATTTCATAGAGATCTTTGCGGATGGTTTCCCGAGTTACTCCTAAATCATTACTTAAATCTGCAATTCTCACGCTTTTATTTGTTTGCAGATACTGCATGATAATTTCTTGACGATCTTGTGAGAGCATCTAAACACCTCCTAAAGGATAACTTGCAAACGCTTTAAATTGATTATAAGACATAAAACAAAATAATGCAAACATATTTTTATTATTTTTTTGCTTTATTTAAATTTTTCTTTGCTTTTTTTTGCTTTAGGATTTATGATAAATCTATCGAACATGAAAATGAGGTGATAGTTTGTTGCATGTTGTTTGTCCGAACCCCGCATTAGATCGAACAATTTTTTTAGAGAAATTTGATGTTAACGGTGTCAGCAGGTCACATCAGGCGAAGGAGCTATTAGGAGGAAAAGGGTTTAATGTGATTCGTTCTTTTTCTTTTCAAAATCCAAACAGCGCTTTCACAGCATACGCTTTTTTAGGCGGATATATTGGCAAACATTTGCAAAGCTTGGCAAATGACCAGCATATCTCTACGACAGTAACACCTATTAAAGAAAATACGCGTATCTGTTCCATTATTGTAGATAACGAAAAAGGGCACGCACATTTAATTAATGAAAAAGGACCGGTTATCTCCACATCTGAAAAACAGGCATTTGAGGATACCTTACTGGATTCGGTAAAACCGGAAGATTATGTTGTCTTTTCCGGATCGCTGCCAGATGGATTACCCTCATCATTTTATCGGGATTTAATTATTTCTTTGCAGGATAAAGGAGCAAAATGCGTGATAGACAGCAGCGGGGAAGCTCTATCCAAAAGCATCGAAGCGAAGCCATGGCTGCTAAAAGTCAATGAATCGGAATATTTAGAGTTAAAAAACAAAACAGCGGAAACAACGGAAGAAATCATTACCCTCTTAAAGAATGATACAGCACTGGAAAATATTATTATTACATTGGGAGGAGATGGCTCCATTGCAAAAATTCACAGAAAATGCTATCGCATTACTTTGCCAAACATCACAGCAAAAAATGCAACGGCCTCCGGTGATATTTTTCTAGGAAAATTGTTAGAAGCGTTTCAATCGAATAAAGTAATCCAGACTGCTCTCATAGAGGCAAGCAGTTTTGCTGCTTCAAACTGCTTATATTGGTACCCGCATATTGATATAAACGATGTAAATGCAATAAAAGAACAGATTACATTGGAAGAACTATAAACTAATGAGGAGAGATTTCAATGACTTTATACTCTACAACACCAATGCTAAATAAAGCAAAAAAGGAAGGCTATGGCATTGTCGCATTTAACGTCCATTCCTTTGACAGTATTTTCTGGGTAGTGGAAGGAGCAGCGCAATTATATTCCCCTGTTATTTTGCAGACAACGATGGGAACGGTCAAATCCTTAGGCGCAAAAAATATTGTCGAAGCGGCAACTGCTGCATCAAACTATTTTGATGTTCCTGTCGGCTTACATCTGGACCATTGCACAGACTATGAGCTGATCAAGCAATGCGTCCGTGCAGGCTATACTTCTGTTATGATCGATGCCTCGATGCATTCATTTGACGAAAATGTAACGCGAACCAAAGAAGTAGTGGATTTAGCAAAATCATTACATGTCAACATTGAAGCAGAGCTCGGCAAAGTAGGCGGCGTAGAAGACGATATCGTGGTAGACGAGAAAGATGCTCAAAAAGCAGTGCCTGAAGAATGTGTTGCCTTTGTAGAACAAACTGGCGTACCGACACTCGCTCCAGCCATCGGTACAGCACACGGAATCTATAAAGGGGATCCGGATATTGATTTTGACCGTATCCAAAAAATTGCTGAGATTGTCGACGTTCCTCTTGTATTACATGGCGGTTCCGCTGTGCCTGATAAAGATGTCCGTCAATGTGTCTCACTCGGTATGGCAAAGGTAAATGTTTCTACCGAATTAAAAAACGCTTATTCCCAAGCAATTGCTGATCATTTTAAAGAATATCCAGACCAATTAGACCCAAGACAATATTTACAAAAAGCAAAAGATGCGGCAATAGAAATGGTTGCTTCTAAAATCAAAATGGTTGGCAGTGAAGGGAAACTGGTAAAACCGTTTGTTTGATTGAGCTGCCGTATTTTCTTTCAATTGTTCTCAACGCTTCATGATGAAAAGAACCCTTCGAGATACAGTTTTTCATGATGTATTTCGAAGGGCCCTTTTTCATTTTATAAATGTTTTTATTTTATCCTCTACCTTATCTACATTTTCATCAAAACTCCACTTCTCTTTATCGATTTTTCAAAAAGTAGTTAAAACCTTTCCCGGCTTTAAAGTGCATTTCAATCATTTTTAATAACCCATTGACATTTTTTCCAAAGAGGCATACACTAAAAAATCATAACAAACTAAATTGATAGGAATTAGAGGTGTTTTTAAATGTCTACATTGGCACAACCGGTTTCTGATCAACCAGCAAAAGTGGAAGATGCGCCAAAATTAAATCCTCCACAGAAAAAACTGGTTGCTGGCGGAATCATTGTTACATTTATTTTGACGATTTATTTAGCAGCCACACAGCATGTCGTTCAGCCATTGTTGTTATTGATTGGATTACTGCTTGGATATACATTGTTTCATGCACGTTTCGGTTTTACTTCAGCCTTCCGGAGACTAGCTTCAGTAGGGAATGGCCAGTCTCTGCGGGCGCATATGTTCATGCTGGCTATTGCATGTACATTATTTGCACCTATTTTAGCATTCGGGTTTTCCTTTTTTGGAGGAACACCTGCCGGTAATATTTCACCGATCGGCATTAGCCTGATTGTCGGGGCATTTATGTTCGGCATCGGCATGCAGCTTGGCGGCGGCTGTGCTTCTGGCACACTTTACGCAGTCGGCGGCGGCCGGACTGTTATGTTTATTACCCTGTTATTTTTTATTGTCGGCTCAACTATTGGTGCAGCCCATTCCACATTCTGGATGGACGATTTACCAGCTGCAGAACCTTTTTCTCTGGCAACCTCAACAGGGCTTGGTTACGGCGGAGCATGGGTTGTTTCTTTATTGATTTTTGCCATCATTGCCGGGATAACTATTCTGATTGAGAAAAAACGCAAGCCTCCTAAAATGGCGGCACTCCCTTCCGAAAAGGGATGGAAACGAATTTTCCGGGGTTCCTGGCCTCTTTTCGCAGCGGGTGCTGCACTAGCTGTTTTGAACGCTCTTACGCTGCTCACTCGTGACAGCCCATGGGGCGTGACAGCTGCATTTACACTATGGGGTTCAAAAGCAGCAGGAGCACTTGGCTTTAATGTGGAAAGCTGGGGCTACTGGGCCGGAAATACAGAAGCTCTCCATGCTTCTATTTTCGCAGATACAACAACCGCTCTTAATTTCGGTGTCATCTTAGGAGCTTTCATCGCTTCCGCAGCAGGAGGCCTATTCAAATTTACAAGAGTTACAAAAGGAAATACTGCCGCTTCCATTATTGGCGGTCTTCTGATGGGTTATGGCGCGCGCCTTGCATTCGGCTGTAACGTCGGCGCTTATTTCAGCGGCATTGCTTCCTTTAGTGCACATGGTTACATTTGGGGAGTAATGGCTCTTGCAGGTACCTTCCTTGCTTTATATTTGCGCCCGCTATTCGGTCTTTCTGTGCCAAAACCACGCGATTCATTTTGCTGACAAAAACACGGCGATACAGGCAGCTTCCTAAAGTTATTTTCAGCAAATGAATCCAGCAAACTTGATAAGAGGCAGGGAGCTCTCTTCCTTGTTGTTAATAGAAAAAACACGGATTTCCCCCGTGTTTTTTCTATTTCAAGTATTGTTTGACGTCTTCTATGGTTTTCAATTCATCTATGTGATCCACTATTGCTTCCAGTGTGTTTATTTCCTGTTCGTATATCTTTTTCTTTATATCTTCTGAAGGTGGAGCTACAAACTTTGTGATTAATCGAATTGTGGTATTGGCTAATGCTTCTGCTTTTGCTTCTGCTTTTGCTTCTGCTTTTCCTTCTGCTTTTCCTTCTGCTCTGCCTTCTTCCTTTCCTTCATTCCGAAAAATCTCTGCTAATGTCATTGTCAATTCGCTCCCTTCTTGATAAGTGTTTCCTATATGGTCGATTATATCATAAAATTGTTTTTTGGTAAGATGCCGCTGGACACGGAAAATATAATAAAACAACGTCTTCAGGTACGCTATTGCCCTTGTTTGATTCTGCAGCTGCCGCAGGAAATCGACTGCCTGATAGATGGTATTTACCACGGCGTGGATATCCTTTTTGCGGATATCCCGAAACACCATCAGAATAATTCGCAGGAACACATTCAATTGGACATTTTCGTCTTTATAACCAGATACATCGTATAGAAAAAATTCATAATCAGGGACATATTTCTGCAGATCGGGCGGGAAATCCTTATACCCTTCCAGCAGATGTTGAAAGGAAGTACCGGCATACCAATCCGTATCGCCATGATACAGCACAATCGGCATAATGATGGGCAGCTTATTGTCTTCTTTATTATCCCGTTTGATTTCCCATATCTCCACCATATATCGCAGTAACTGTAGAGCAGTATAGTAATCATGATAGCTTTTATGCTCGAATAGAAAATAGACGTAGGCTGGTTTTTGGTGAATTTTTGTCTGGAATAGCAAATCGGAGAAATATTCTTGAAGGTCGTGACTGATAAAACGAAACTTCTTTCTGTGGGGTTTTCGCTCTTCTCCCACAGAATGTTAGTTGAGTGATTCAGGGAGTTAGCGTCCGTTATCCCCCGCTTAAATGAATTTATTTTCACTCTCTATTTCGAGGCGGGGGTTTTACGGACGGTTCTCCGTGGCGAAGCTGTCTTTTTGAGGCTGAATAGATGCTACATCAATGGTTTCGTGCACAGAGGGCGGTAAAAAATAGGTAATAAAATCCTTAGCAACATCCACATTAGAAAATGTTTCTTTAAAAATTCTATCATGCGGGTTTTGAATCTGCAAAGTGATCAAGTCCTTTCATTGGTATCATTGAATGACTGAATCGAAAATAAGTTCTGAATTATATTAACACAGCCCTCCAAAAGAAACAAATGTTCTAAATTCCTTTTTTAGTTCAGAAAACTCGCTATTTCTTTAACTTTTTTTTAACGACAGCTATTGAAATATCCAATTAAAAATCAAAACCCCTGTATATTTTTCAAATTTAATCCCAAACTAAGTATCGTTGTTGATTCACATTCTAAATGGATAGGGATGATAATTAATGATGAATAATAAAAAAGGAATGACCACGTCACTGATCGCTGCAGGTGTAGCAGGTGCGGCAGCCTATGGTATAAGCATGGGAATGCAAAATGGTTCCTTTCAAAACATGTCACAAAAGCTTTCCAATTCCATGAATAGCTCCACCATGCAGGATATTGCTAAACCGCTTCAGGATATGCTTGCAAGCGGCGGCCAAGCAATGAATCAAGGTGCTAGCGGAGGACAGAATCAAACACAATCGTCTTAGATGCAAGTGCAGAAGCATTTACTTTTAAGATGACAAAAGGGATGACATCAGCTTCGATGTCATCCCTTATTAAATTGTTATAATTCTCCATCTTCTTCCCATGACTGCAATGCATGCAGAGACTTTTCAATAATCAAACCTTGATCATTATCCAAGGTTGCTACATGATAGCTCTCCTTCAGAGTGACGATTTCTTTTGAATTAGCAGATATGCTGTCCAATATCTTCTGAGCATTATCAGGTGAGACAACATGGTCTTGTTCGGAACTAAAAATAAGTGCAGGACAGGTTATTTTCTCCAGATTTTCCTTTGTTTCTTTTATCAGGCTTTCTAACTCTTTAATTGATTTAACTGGTATTTTTTCATAAGTGATTTCCATAGCATCTGCCTTTTTGATATCTGGTCCATCATCCGCAATAAAACGCTCTTTGAGATTTTCATACATTGCAGGTAATTCCACTGCTGCGTTGACGGTAATTATCCCGGCAAGCGGGTACTTTGCTGCGGTATATAGCGTCAATGTGCCTCCCATAGATAAACCGCAAACAAAAATCTTATCGCATCGTTCTTTAAGCCAGTTATATGCTTCCTCAACAGAATCTATCCAATCTTGGTATGTATATTTTTCCAGATCCTCAGGAGCTGTCCCGTGACCCTTTAACCTCGGTCCACAAACAGTATATCCTGCGTCTGCGAAAGCTTTTCCAATCGGATACATCGCTTGAGGCGTTCCAATAAAACCATGGATTATTAGAACCCCTGCACGATTCCCTTCAAAATAAAACGATTCTGCTCCATTGATAATAGGATACTGATTGCTCATCTATTATTCCTCCTCTTAACGTAAACTTTACTTCTTATTGGAATAATTCAAATCATAACACTATCTTTTGAATTATAACAAATTGATTTCCTGTAATTTGCTTTATCTCATGAAACAGATTATCTAAATAAACTTGGACTTGTACGGTAAATGTATTTTCGTTTTCCATCTTCGCTGTCCCTCACCATCATTTATTATTTCCATCTTATATAGTAAGATAAGCAAGAAGCCATTACTACAATCCATTATAATAAGAAAGAAGGATTTCCTTGAATATAAACCTTCGTAAAGAACAATCAACAGATTATCAAAAAACAGAAGCGCTCATTGAACAAGCTTTCCGAAACGAAGAGATGAGTGATCAACAAGAGCATTTGCTTGTACAACGTATCCGCACGTCCAACGCTTTTATTCCAGAGTTATCTATCATTGCAGTAAATCAACAAAATAACATCCTTGGCCAAATTCTTTTTTCAAAAATAACGGTTGAAAACAACGAAAAAACAACAGCATCGCTGGCTCTTGCACCCGTCTCTGTTCATCCAGACTATCAAAAGCAAGGGATTGGGTCTATGTTGATAAAAGAAGGATTAGAAAAGGTAAAGGCAGCTGGATATCCCTCTGTGATTGTACTTGGTCATGCCGATTATTATTCCCGCTTCGGCTTTAAACCAGCTAGTCTATGGGGAATTCAAGCTCCATTCGATGTTCCAGATGGAGCATTTATGGCTTTGGAGTTAACACCGGGTGCGTTAAAGGATGCCAGTGGTGTGGTTCACTATTCGGAAGCATTTTCTGAATAGTATACTGCTTTACCGGCTTACCGATAAAGTGAAGCTTCCTTCAGTAGGGGTTTTCTTTCATTCCCCACTGAATTTGAAAGGAACAAACCGGGCCGTTACTGGTTGTTGGATCTTCCACTCAGAAATATAATTTTTTACTCATTTCTTGAAATGGGAGTCTTGCAACCAGTTACCCTGCGACAAATTGGAACGCATATTGTCGGGAAACAGCTGATTTCAATTGGTATCCTTAAAATGAGAAGAGGAGGTTATCACATGAATACGCTTGATTCCATGAATGCTGCTATCGAATATATAGAGGAGCATTTAGATAAAAAAATCAATTACCAGCATGCGGCTCAAATCGCCTGTTTTTCGGAACATCATTTCAAACGAATGTTTTCTTTTCTTGCCGGTATCCCTTTATCCGAGTACGTACGCAGGCGTCGACTAACATTGGCAGCATTAGAACTGCAGGAGAATAACATGAAGGTAATTGATATAGCATTGAAATATGGTTACCAGTCCCCTGATTCGTTCTCCAGAGCCTTTCAGGAATTGCACCATACCTTGCCTAGTACAGTAAAGCAGACAGGAGTTTCTCTTAAAGCTTATCCACCGATTTCCTTCCAAATTTCTATTAAAGGAGATGTTGAGATGAAATATCGTTTTGTCGAAAAAGATGCTTTTCACATTGTAGGGCATAAGGAAGTCATGTATCCAGAGGATGGAGATTTTAACCCTACTCTTTGGAATACACTTACCGATGCAGATTATGCAAAACTTGGAACACTTGAGAGAGAAGATCCGAATTTAAGCGGCATACTAAATATCACCGTCAATACCTGCCACGGTCCAGAGCAGAGCGAAGAAGCCTTGGAATACTATATTGCTGTTGTAACAAATCAAACTGCTCCAGATCATCTCGCTGCGTTAGAAATACCTAAACAACAATGGGCTGTTTTTGATGCGGAGGGTGAGATGCCTCATGCCTTAACAAGCACTTGGAGTAGAATTTACACAGACTGGTTTCCAACATCGGGATATGAACTTGCAGAAGCTCCCGAGATTGTAAAAAGCATCCATGATATGAAAACGGAGATTTGGATTCCTGTACAAAAAAGTAAATTCGCTTTTATTTTTTAAAATAGCCGTTAGCTGTGATTTTTTATCGTACTGCAGCTAATGGCTATTTTAAAAACCTCACAAAGTCAAATAGCCTACTCTGCAAGGTTCTATATAAATAATGACATACTCTACTCCTTCAATACCTGCTTCGTAAAATCAATATCATCTGTAAAAATCCCATCCACTCCATACATCATGACACGCTGCTGTTCAACAAGCTGCGTACGCTCATCCGTAAAAAACACATGAACTTCCTTCCCCTGCTGATGAAGCGTATCAACAACACATTTCGTCACATTTCTTGATTCGATTCCAATTACATCTGCGTCTGCTTCAAGCCCATCCTCTAAATCAAATTTATCTGTGCCATATAACAGCGTCGAACGGATTTCCGGTGCGAATTCCTGCAATTTTTTCAAGCTCTCCTTAGAAAAGGATTGAAAGCTCACATATTTTGGATCCAGCAAATCATTTTCCTGAAGCAGATTGATTAACGGTTCTTCCATTTTTGTTTCCCCATCAACCAGACGTGTCTCAATATAATAATGCTCTTCCTGTTTAAATGCCGTAACGATTTCTTCTAATGTCGGGACGGGCTCTTTATAGGTTTTCTGCCCGAATACGGCTACGGTATCGAATTGCTTGATTTCGTTCAACGTAAATTCTTCTGGGACGCCTGCTCCTGTTGTTGTACGATCTAAGGTCGTGTCATGAAGTGCGATTAATTCATGATCTTTGGTCATCCGTAAATCAATCTCTATTGAGTCTGCATCAGCCTCCGAAGCAATTTCGTAAGCAGTCAGCGTATGTTCATTAAAGAAATTATTCGCACCACGATGGGCAATCACCTCTAAATCAGTTAAAACTGCTTCAGGCCTTCCTGCTGCACTTGCATATAATGTCTCCGCACCATATGTTTCCGAATCCTTAAGTACCTGCGGCTTTGCTTCAAAAAAACCAGATATTATAAAGACGGCAATTACCAAAGTAAGTAAGATACTACGCCATGGCATAGCGCTCACACCGATAAAAGATGGCACGATCCGGATAATCTGTCACAATGGCTTTTACTTTCACGTCCAGTAATTGCTTCAGCGTATCCTTATCATTGACAGTCCACACACGCAGCAGTCTCTTCCATTTACTCCAATGATAAATATGCTTTAAAAATGTATCCGCCTCAACATGCAGTGCCTCTAAACCCAAAATATCAATATAATCCTCCGGGTGGGAAATCGGCTGGTTAATAATCCATGCCAGCCGGGCATCCCTGTCATAATGACGTAAACGAATCAGTGTAGGCAGATGAAAGCTGGAGTAAATGACACGATTCTTTACATCCGGATATTTAGCAACATAGTCTAGCAGCTTTTCTTCGATATTTTCATATAAATTTTTACACGTTTTTAATTCAATATTCAATGCAACATCTGGATATGGACTAACCAGCTGAAGGACTTCTGCTAAGGAGGGAACCTTTTCTTCCTCCCAGCTCTTATCATAAGTCTGGAATGAGGATAGATAGGCTGGATTCCAATGTAATTCCCGAATTTCTGAAAAGGTATATTCTGCTATGGATCCAATTCCATTCGTTGTCCGATTTAGTGTAGCATCATGCATTACCGCAAATTCACCGTCCTTTGTCATGTGCACATCTATTTCCAAACCATCCACTCCAGCTTCCAGTGCTTTTTCAAAACTTAGCAGCGTATTCTCCGGATATAATCCCATCATGCCGCGATGTCCATATACTTTTGTCAAGAAAATCCCTCCTGAAAATTGAGTTGTTATCATGAAGTATCCTTTTGTTCAGCGGAGGTTCCCTGCTTCTGTTCAGCCCAAAACCTCCGCTGAATGAACCTCTTACTTACATCGTGCTTTCCTCTGTTACTTATTACTCTCCACGAGCTTTATTTGCTGTTTCAATGGCTGCATTCAATTGTTCGATTGCTGTCTGATACGTGGTATCTACATCTCCGCCATTAAATACGCTCTCCAATGCCGTTTCAATAATCTTACGTTCTTCCGGTATCATATCCATGACAGCCCCCTGTGTTGCATAAGATGGGTTGGTTGCTTGCAGCTGTTCCACTGTCACCTTTAATTGTGGGTTTTCTTCATGCATTTCTACAGCCAGCTCCTCTTCATAAGCTGCCGGATTAATGGCAAAATAGCCTGTATCTGTATGCCACTGTGCCTGAATTTCAGGCGATTGCAGGTACTTCATAAAATCCCACGCTGCTTTTTGCTCTGCTTCCTCCTTGCCCTCACTCATCCAAAGACTTGCTCCACCGATAACCACACCTTCCCGTTCCACATTTTCCGGATGCGGTAAAAACGCGACGCCTACCTCAAATGGTGCATTATCGATTAAATCACGAGAATTAGCAGAGGATTGCAAAAACATCGATACATCTTCTGCTAAGAATCCAGCCAGCATATTATCGCCATTGGTGCCATAGTTTGCAAATGTTCCATCTGTATTCATCCGCTCTACCCATTCAAAGATTGATTTTCCTTGTTCTTCGGTAAAGCCGATTTCTGTTGCTACTCCTGAACGTCCATTATCTTCATTCAATAATAATGCTCCTTGGTTTGCCAATAATTGTTCAAATAACCAGCCATACGCCTGAAGCGCAAAACCTTTCATCTCAGGATTTGATTCGACAATAGCTTTACTAGCTGCTTCTACCTCTTCAAATGTCTGAGGCGGATTTTCCGGGTCTAAACCAGCTTCCTCAAAAGCATCTTTATTATAAAACATCACCGGCGTCGAAGAATTAAATGGCATCGAATAGAATTGATCGTCTATTTTATAATAGTTAACGATATTCTCTTCTAAATGCCCCATATCATAGCCGTCCTCATCAATAAACTTTTGAATCGGCTCAATATGACCGCTGTTTACCATCGACATCGTGCCTATCTCAAATACTTGAATCATCGTCGGCGCACTATCTGTCCCAGCTACACTATGAAACTTCGTTAATGCCTCATCATAGGTTCCCTGAAACTCCGCCCGGACCTCTACCTCATCCTGCGATTCATTGTAGGATGCGACAATTTTGTCCAACGCTTCTTGTGAAGCACCTCCCATTGCATGCCAAAAGGTGACGATTTGCTTGCCATCTTCTGTTTCTGTTGCTTCACTAGACCCTTCTGCATCATTGGAACCGCAGGCTGCCATAAAAATAGTCATACTCAAAACGACGAATAACAACATTTTCTTCAAAAAAACGACTCCTTTTTCACATTCTTTTTTATTTTAGCGCTCCCTCTGTTAAACCACGCTGCAACTTCTTCTGTCCTAAAAATAATAAAATCAATGTTGGAATAATGACAATGACCGCTCCCGCCATAATCACTCCCCAATCGTTCATCTGCTCTTGTGATTGTAATTGGCGCAGACCAATCTGTACGGTTCTGACATTATCATTGGTTGTAGCTAACAGCGGCCACAGATACATATTCCAGGACGTTAAAAAGCCATACACGCCTAAGGTGATCAGGCTTGTTTTCGCTACCGGCAGGACCACTTTCAAATAAAACTTCACATCTCCCATACCGGCAATCTGACTTGCTTCGCGCAGTTCCTTAGGAATTTGTTTGAAATTCTGCCGTAACAAGAATGTTCCAAAAGCCATCGCAAAGAATGGAATCGTCAGTCCGGTATATTGATCAATCCAGCCAAGGTCGCGAATCGTATGGAAGTTTGGAATAATCGAAGCTTCAAATGGCACCATCATCGTTGCGATAAAAAGATAAAACAAGAAATCCCGGCCTTTAAATTCTAAAAAAACAAAGGCGTACGCTGCTAAGCTGGCTAAAATCAGCTGGCCAATCATGATGGCAATCGAAACTAAAAAGCTGTTGATGACATAATGCAGCAGCGGAAATTGTTCAAATGCCCGACGATAGTTATCGAGTGAAAAAGCAGAAGGCAAGCTTCCCGTCATAATATCCTGATTTGTCATAAAGCTCATGACAACAGCCATCATCGTCGGTGTGAAAACAAGAAATGCTGCAGCAATCAATAAAAGATAGGTTACAATTTTTCGTCCGAAAGGAATTCTCATTGATAATGAACCTTCCTTTCTCCCAATTTAAATTGGATGATTGTCATTAATAGAATGATAATAAACAAAATGATTGCCTGCGCACTCGCCGAGCCAAATTGATAGTTAGTAAAGGCTTCCCGGTAAATCGAGTAGACCATTAAATTGGTTGCATTTTGCGGACCGCCCTGCGTTAAAATATCCACCTGCCCAAACGTTTGAAAGGCATTGATAATTGTTACCGTCACAACAAAGAACAGGGTTGGTGACAGCATGGGAATCGTAATCCTTCTTAATTTATAAAAATACCCTGCACCATCCACATCCGCACTTTCATAAAGATATTTATCAATCGATTGTAATCCGCCCAGCAATATCAAAAAGGTAAAACCGATATTCATCCATATGGTTGTCACAGCTACCGCAATCAGTGCCCAGGAAGGGTCTGTCAGCCAGCCAACCTTCTCCAGCCCAAAGGTGTCCATGATAATATTTAAAAAGCCGATTGTCGGATGAAATAAGTACAGCCAGAATACAGATGCCGCGGCTACGGAGATTCCCATGGTAGAGGAAAATATCGTCCGAAAGAAGCCAATCCCTTTTAATTTTTCATTTGCAATAATAGCTAGAAATAAACTGATCACAATGGTCAGCGGCACTGTATAAAGAACAAATAGAAACGTCGATTTGATGCTTTGCTGAAAAATAGTTGATTGAAATAATGTCACGAAGTTATCCCATCCTACAAATACCGTTGTGGCCCCGCTCGCATCAGTAAGGAAAAAGCTTAAATAAATTGTCCGGAGCAAAGGATAGAATAAAAATACAGAAAAAAGAGCAATGGATGGCAATAGAAATAGGATACCTTTGATAAATTGCTTGTAACGCTGTTTCCGCTTCGTCCGCACAAATAAAGCTTGGTCCTCTTGTGTAATGACCGCAGTCATATTCGTCATATCGCCTGAACCTCCCCATGCCCGCTGAAGGAAGCTGGACGAATTAATGCTTCCGTCTGTGCATCAAAAAAACTCAGGTGCTCTGTCGATATATACACCTCCAGCTGGTTACCTGCTGTGATATCCCATTGCCCCGGCCATTTTGCTGTCCATAATTCGCCGCCGACATCCAAAGCGAGCGATGTCTCATTCCCTAACTGCTCTACATGAATCACTTCTAAAGAATGCGTTGCTTCCTGATGGATTGCCGGCTGGATATGCTCCGGTCTTATTCCTGCGATGATGTTTTTATGTACCTGAAACGCCTTCTGCATCCTGACATCTGCCGAAAAGGACAGTGTCTTGTTCACAAGAAAATTCGAGACATCCTTTATTTCCGTTTTTCCCATATTCATTTTGGGAGAACCGATAAAAGAAGCGACAAATAAATTGGCCGGTTCATTATATAATGTAATTGGTTTACCTACCTGTTGGATTTCTCCATCATTTAAAACCATAATCCGGTCTCCCATCGTCATCGCTTCGACCTGATCATGTGTTACATAAATCAAGGTTAAGCCTAATTGCTTCTGCAGCCTTCTAATTTCCACACGCATCTGCGCACGCAATTTAGCGTCTAAATTAGATAGCGGCTCATCCATTAAACAAAGCGGCGCTTCACTGACAACCGACCTGGCCAAAGCAACTCGCTGTCGCTGTCCTCCTGAAAGCTGACGCGGCTTCCTGTCTAAAAGCTCCGATAATCCCATCATTTCTGCTGTTTCCTTCAGCCTTTTCTGCTGTTCCGCTTTAGAAACCTTTTTCGCCTTCAAACCAAACAGGATATTTTGTTCGACCGATAAATGCGGATATAAAGCATAATTTTGAAAAACCATCGAAAGATTTCTGTCTTTCGGCTGCAGGTGATTGACTACTTTTTCATTCATTTTCAATACGCCGTCTGTAATATCCTCCAGTCCGGCAATCATCCGCAGCAAGGTACTTTTCCCAGATCCGGAGGGCCCTACCAATACAAAGAATTCCCCCTTCTCGATTGTTAAGTTGATTTGCTCTAATATGTTATTTCCCGCATGATACGACTTCGTGATATCTTTTAACTCGATATAACTCATTCTTTTCCTCCCTTCATTCAAGTACATTAAAACATATCTTTTTCATGAAATCGGGAAATTTACCAAACCAATACCAATACTTCATTTTTCATTAAAGGAACTTACAATAGCTTAATAAAACGAACCTCCTTTGACGGAAGTTTCACTGAAAATAGTTCATGATAAAGTAAAGCTTATCCCAGCCTCTAAACCGCTAAATCCAGTAATATCCAAAACAAACCAAATTTCATAATGAACATCCAAAAAAAGCAAATAAAACCTACTTCAAGCGCAGGATAATAGTCTAATTCTTTATTTTTTATCCAATTTGCTTTGACTTTGACTGTTTAATTCGGTACGCTAATTTTACAAATAAATAGATTGGGGCAAATTTCATAATGAAAAAAAGAATTTTTAGAATTACCGGATTATTATTTTTATTTATTGCTATAGCTGGACTAATGGCTTGCGGGAACGAAGAAACAGTAACACTTCAAGGGGAACAAATGGGAATGACCATGGAAGTAACCATGGATGCAAAAGATGATGAAATGACAAAACAAACGGTTAAAGCTAACATTCCTTATTCTATGGTAGGTGCCGCTTCACAGGAAGAAGCAGAATCGATGGATGAGCTTTTCCGTTCAGAATTTGAACCATTTGAGGATATCGATGGCATCGAATTTGATTTGGATTATGGTGAAGAAGAATTAACTCAAACAATTTCTGTTGATTTAACTGTTGCCGATATTGAAGAAATCAACAGTATTCCTGGCGCTAGTTTCCCAGACACTGGAGACGATGAGTATATTAGTCTGGAAGAAACAGTGAGCGATTTTGAAGAGCAAGGATTTGAAGTAGTAGAAGAATAGTTTGAGAGTAAAACCGTACCCGGAGGTACGGTTTTCGTTTGACTTTAATCGTTTAATTCGGTACGATGGCAACTGTATTAAAAAATGGATAGGAGCAATGACATGGATAGGAGCAATGACACAGATGAAAAAGAAAAATTTCAGAATTACTGGACTATTAGTTTTATTGATTGCTATTTTTGGATTGGCAGCATGCGGATCTAACGAAACGGTAACGCTTCAAGGAGAAGAAATGGGGCAGCAGCAGGAAATTACATTAGAGGCAAAGGGCGATGAAGTTCAATCCATGGCAGCTGAAATGACCATACCATATGCCTTAATCGGAGTCGAGTCAAAGGAAGAAGCAGAGTCTATGGATGAGATGCTTCAATCCGAATTTGAGGATGCAAATGAAGCAGATGGTGTAGAGGTTGAACTTACTTATGAAGAAGAAGAAATTGTGGTAGCCATCAATATCGATCTGACAACAGCTGGCCCAGAAGAACTGAACACGCTTGGCTTCGGTATCGATGAAGATGCTTTTGATGAGGAAGATTTAAGCTTAGAAAAAATGGTCAGCGAATTGGAAGATAACGGTTTAGAAGTAGTAGAAGAAGAATAGGAAGAAAGTAAAGCCGTATCTGAGCGCAGATACGGCTTTATTTTTATCTTTCCACTATTTTTACTAGTCTATTATTCACGAATTTCGATTTTGACTTTCCTATTCTAATTCGATACGATTAGCTTAATTACTCAACTTTCGCACCTAAGAATAAGCAAATATATCTTATATTCCAAGATGAACATGTTCTTCATTACCATGCTTGCATTTTGGTGAGGTGTTTTCCATGTACAGAATATCCTACTAGCGGAGGAAAAACACGGAGACTCCTATGGGAAAGCGCAATGTTCTTCGGTGGGGCGAGTAATCGCAGTCCCAGTGGGAAGACCCCGCAGAAAAAAGCGAACTTCTTTTTTTGAGGAGGCTGAGCGCAAGCCCATGGAAAGCGTAGTGTTTTTCCGCAGCGGTGCTTTACACTTCACCTTCTGTTCTTTGTCAAGGGTGTTATCGAAGGAACGATTGACTCCTGTTTCTATAGAGATAAAGTTACTTTTAATGTGCGAAAGTTGAGTTAATTACATAAGAATAGGAGAAACAAAGATGATACAGAATAATAACTTTAAAATGACCGGTTTTTTCGTCTTGTTGATTTCCTTTCTCACCTTGGCTGCCTGCAGCTCCGAACAGGAAACCGTAACATATAAATTAGAGGAAGACAATAATTCGATCGAAACAACCTTTGTAGCTGATGATGGAGAAATCATTGAACAATCCAGTCAGAGCATCACCTCTTATGATAGTATCCGAGGCATTGAATCAAAAGAGGATGCAGAGGCGCTTCTTGTCCCTTCTGCTGAACCATTACAAGGGATTGAGGGGCTGGAATATAGCCTCGCTTTTGAAGAAGATCATTTCACTGAAACAATTACCATTGATTTCGCCGTGGTAGATATTTCAGAGCTGCCGGGGCTTGATGAACTGCTAGAAAATGAAGAAGGGAATTTAAATTTGGATGATGCGGTAGAAACCTTGGAAGAACAAGGCTTTGAAAAGGTAGATTAATAACTTTAAAAGCAGGCTGTATCGAGACAGCCTGCTTTTATTAAATACACAACTATATTTTTCCTGTTACAAAGAAATCACTTTTTCCGTCTATCGTGACATCCTTCAAAATACCCTTTATCACTTCCTCGGTTAATGGTACTTTCCGCAAGAAGTGAAGCTTATCAGCATGACAGGTCTTTTCTTCATCATGCGGATTAATCATATAAATGGTATATTCCTCATCTGTAAAACGAAGCATTCCTAACATATCATCGGTATGAAAAAGAACAAAATCACCGTATTTTAACGTACTGTTTTGTTTTCTTTCCGTAATCCACCTTTGACAATGCTTGAAAATATCCTGGTCGATATCCTCCCATGGGAAGAATTTACGGTTATCGGGGTCCTGTTCTCCTGTCACACCAGCTTCATCCCCATAATAAATACAAGGAATTCCCGGAGCAATCAATAAAAAGCTCAGCGCAAGCTTCAGCCTTGCCTTATCCTCTCCAAGAAATGTATAGATTCGTTTCGTATCATGTGTCCCGATATTATTTAAATTATTAAAAAGAATATCCTTGGGATAATTTTCGTGAAGCTGCGTTAATCGCTGACAGAGCTCTTTTGGCGTTTTTTCTAATTGCAGCAGATCTAAGACCGTGTTTCGGAACGGATAGTTCATTACACCATGCAAATGATTTCCCAGGATATATTGCCTACGTTCGTCATAAGAAATCTTATTTGATGCGTCCTCCCAAACCTCGCCAATCAGCACTTTTTCTGGATATTGTTCCAGCTTATGACGGATGCCGGCAATAAATTCATCCGGGAGCTCATCAGCTACATCTAAACGCCATCCATCTACACCCAGTTTGCTCCATTTATCAATTACACTGCCGTCATCCTGATAAATATAATCTTGAAATTCTTTATTAAACTTATCCACTTCCGGCAGGTCATCAATCCCCCACCACGACGCATACTTATTCGGATAGTCAGTGAATGTAAACCAGGGATAATACGGACTCTCTTGATTTCGGCAGGCTCCCTCATCCTCTCCATACGTACCATCATAGTTGAAATAAATGCTATTTCTTCCTACATGGCTGAATACGCCGTCCAAAATGACATGAATGCCTTCCGCATGCAACTTTTCTATGATTTCTTTAAATAGCTTCTCATCACCGAGCATTGGATCGATTTTCATATAATCTGCCGTATCATAACGGTGATTACTTGCTGCTTGGAAAATGGGATTCAGATATATGGCATTGATTCCTAAATCCTTCAGGTAAGGTATCTTTTGCCGGATTCCTTCTAAATTCCCGCCGTAAAAATCCCAACGGAGAATCTCTCCTTTTTGACCGCGCACATACAGCGGTGTATCACGCGTATCCCCATATAGGAAACTATTCCGCTTTGGCGCATTTACTTGCCCGTCTGGATTGCCATTATAAAAGCGGTCAGGAAAAATCTGATAAAAAACAGCCTCCCGATACCAATCCGGTGTATTTTCTTCTTTTTCAAAGCAGGTCAGCTGGTAAGGAATCACCTCATGCAGATTATGATATAGTTTCCCTTCCCCTTTTACAGATGACGCACCCCAAAAAGCAGACATTTCCTCCCCTTTATCATCCTTCCACTTCACAGCAAAATAGTAAAAATAGAGACCCTTTCCTTCATGAGGCGCATAGCTATAAGAGAAACGATTATCGCCTATACCCTTCATTAAATAAGCTTTTTCATCATGCGCCCCATTTTCTTTTCGAACCATAAATTGTACTTCGCTTCTATGACTTTCATGGACATCCACTTGAAAGGTAATCTTTTCGTTCGGCTGTACCGCTCCAAATGGTTTTTTATAATCGCTTATCCATGAATTATAATAAACATGTGGCATAATACTATCCTTTCTCAGTAACAAATGAATCTTTTGACTCGATTTTCCAAATATCCTCTGCATAACGGCTGACCGTCTCATCAGAGGAGAATCTGCCGGCATTCGCAATATTGATGAGGCTCATTTTCTGCCAGAAGGTTTGATCTCCATAAGCTTTATCAATTTCTTCCTGCGCTTCTACATAAGAATCAAAGTCGCGCAGCAGGAAGTACTCATCATTATATTTTATGAGGGAATCAAAAATTTCACGTCCTTCATAAACAATGTTTGGAATCGTACCATCAATAAATGCATTTAATACACGGCGGATAACGGCATTTTCATCATATAGCCTTTGGGCGGAGTACTCCTGATTCTCATAATATTCATAAACCTCTTTCTCGGTGAGACCGAAGATATAAATATTATCATCGCCGACTGCATCTCTGATTTCAACATTAGCGCCATCCAGCGTCGCAAGTGTAATCGCACCATTCAGCATCAGCTTCATATTACTCGTACCCGAAGCTTCCTTTGATGCAAGGGAAATCTGCTCACTGACGTCTGCTGCGGGGATAATTTTCTCTGCTAGGCTGACATTGTAATTTGGCAGGAAAACAATTTTAATCCGGTCTTTGATATCCGGGTCATTATTAATTAGATTCGCTGTTTCATTAATACATTTAATAATTACTTTGGCATAATGATAGCTTGGCGCTGCCTTTGCCCCGAAAATAAACACACGCTTTTGCATTTCTAAGCTTGGATTTTCTTTTAAATCCTGATACAGCTTAATAATATGCAATAGATTTAACAGCTGACGTTTATAGGCATGCAGTCTTTTAATCTGCACATCAAAAATGGCATCTGCGGAAACCTCAATATCTGTTGTTCCCAAAATATAATCAGCTAATTTTTGTTTATTTATTTTCTTTGCTTCTGCCAGTTTCTCTAAAACGGCCTGATCCGATTGATAGTTCCTCAGTAATTTCAAATCGCCAGAATCCTGTCTCCATGTCTTTCCAATCGTTTCATCTAACACGTTTGACATCGGTTCATTCACAATTTGTGACCATCTGCGCTGTGCAATTCCATTCGTCTTATTATTAAACCGGTCGGGATAAATAATATAGAAATCATGCAGAACAACTGATTTGAGCAAATCAGAATGCAATTTGGCCACACCATTTGTACTATGGCTGCCAATAATAGATAAGTGCGCCATATGTACCTGCCCGTTACGGATAATCCGCGTACGTTCTACTAAATCATGCGGGTGCAGCTCCTGCATCGTCTGCACATAACGTGCATCGATTTCTTCCATAATTTGATACATCCGCGGCAATGTGCGCTGCATTAAATCAATGGACCATTTCTCTAATGCTTCCGCCATAATGGTATGGTTCGTATAACTCATTACTTTTACAGTAATATCCCAGGCCTGTTCCCAGGACAATTCTTCTTCATCAATCAAAATCCGCATCATCTCCGGCACGCATAAAGCAGGATGTGTATCATTGATATGGATAGAAACATATTCGCTGAGCTTGGAAATCGGTTTTTGAAACCACTTTTTATAATGACGGATAATACTTTGGATGCCTGCTGACACAAAGAAATATTCCTGTGTTAAACGGATTAAGCGTCCCTGCTCATTGGAATCATCCGGATAAAGAACAGCTGTTAAATCCTCCAATTCTCTGCGTCCCTGAATACTTTGGTATTTATCCTCTTCCGAATCAGGAATCTCTACTGCCCAGAGCCGTAGTGTGTTGACAACATTATTTTCATAGCCTACCATCCCGGTATCGTAAGGAACGGCCCGGAGAACTCTTTCATTCTCATACACCGGCTTTAATTTCCCATCGTTTGTCTCTGCTAAATAAACATGCCCGCCGACACGGACATCTACCGCTTTACTTTCTCTGCGAACTTCCCAGATATTCCCGCTCTGCAGCCACTCATCCGGAAGCTCTACCTGGTATCCATCTACGAAGCGTTGTTTAAAAAGCCCATAGTCATACCGGATGCCATTTCCGTTACCTGGAAATCCGCCAGATGCGATCGAATCCATAAAACAGGAAGCCAATCGTCCAAGGCCACCGTTTCCTAATGCCATATCCTTTTCCACTTCTGCCAGATCATCTAAATGAATACCAAGATCCGTTAAAGCCTCTCTTGCAGTGTCCAATATTCCCAGATTCAATAAATTACTTTTCAGCATTCTGCCAGGTAAAAATTCAATGGAAAAATAATAAACCTGTTTTTTATTTTTATCCACATAATACTTCCATGTATCTCTCCATGCATCCGAATAACGTGCTTTTACCAGCGCTCCTAATGTATAGAAAATCTCTTGCTCGCTTGCGTCCTCCAATTCCATTGCATAATTCTCTCTCAGTCTCTGTTTCAATTCTTCTTTGAAAATTTCCTTATCTAAAGCCATGTATTAAGCTCCTTCTCTGCATTATCTAAGTTTAGCTTAAAGTTCTTCTTCCCTGAAAATGTAATTACACACTACATTTTAGGGAAGAAGCTGCTCATCTCACTTAAACCGATGCGTTTATGTTTTGGGCCTATAAGAAGGTGTTCAAAAAACTCAATAACATGCATTATTTCTTGAGCTCTTTGAACACACACCGCTTCCTATAAAATTTCTTTATAAAGCAAATAGTACTGCTCACTGGACGTCTCCCAGCTGAAGTCCTGTACCATTGCAGACTGAATCAGGCTGTCCCATACATCCTTCTCTTCCTGATAGACATGGATTGCTTTTTTCAATGCTTCCATCATGTAGTATGGTGTAAATAAGGAGAAGCCAAACCCTGTCCCTGTTTTTTCAATCGGATTATATGGTTCTACCGTATCTTTCAATCCGCCTATTTCATGAACCACCGGCAACGTGCCATACCGCATGGAAATCAGCTGTGATAATCCACATGGCTCGAATTTTGAAGGCATCAGGAAGATATCCGCGCCGGCATAAATCTTTTGAGCCAGTGTTACATCGAATGTAATGTTCACTGCGCACTTATTTGGATACCATTCAGAAATCAGCTGGAATGGATGCTCTAAGGCTGGATCTCCGGTCCCTAACAGAACAAACTGGACATCATATTGTAATAGATTCTCCAGCTCTTCCAAAACAAGATGAAAACCCTTCTGATGTGTCAGACGGCTGACCACCGCAATGACCGGAACATCCTTCTTCACAGGAAGTCCCATTCGTTCCTGCAATTCTTGCTTACACTCTTTTTTGCCTGATAAGTCAGCGGAAGAATAGGTAGACTTGAGCGCCAGATCTGTTTCCGGATTATTTATCTCATAGTCTATCCCGTTCACAATACCTGACAGCTTTCCCTGCTCCTGTCTGAGAATGCCTTCTAAGCCATTGCCAAATTCAGCAGTCTGGATTTCTCTTGCATAAGAATGGCTGACCGTATTTACTCTGTCTGCATATACAATACCCGACTTCAGAAAATTAATGTCATCTTTGAAGCGAATGGTACCATCATGATATTTTCTGTCGCCGACTCCGAATAAATCAGACAGCACTTCCGGGTGATACCGACCTTGAAACTCAATATTATGAATGGTCAGCACGGTTCGAATGTTTTGATATGCTTCAATCCAATGATATTTTTCTTTTAAGAGAAATGGTACCATTGCTGTATGAAAATCATGTACATGAAGGATATCCGGAATATAATCAACTGCCTCCATCATTTCAATCAGAGCCATCTGAAAGAAAGCAAAGCGTTCCCCATCATCATAAAAACCATATAAATCATCGCGGTCAAAATAGTAGAGATTATCGATAAAATAATAGGTGACATGATCCATTTTTAAACGTTCGATTCCACAAAATTGACTTCTCCAGCCGACGTCTATCGAGAAGGACGTCACATGCTCTAAGTTCTCTCTATATGCAGCCGGCATTTTTTTGTGAAGCGGCAGTACAACTGCCACTTCCACATCTTTTTTTGCTAATTCTTTCGGGAGTGCACCAATAACGTCTCCGAGTCCGCCTGTTTTGAAAAACGGTGCACACTCTGCACTAGCAAATAATAATTTCATATTTTTCCTCCTATCTCTCTATATCGCCAACTGCTACCCCATTCGCAAGGATATCATTGGTTACGTGCTGATATTTTTCAATGACTACCGGATTTTCTCTTGTCCCTATTATTTGTACCCCTGGATCCACAACAACTTCCTTATCCAAGATAGCGTTTTGCACCCTGGCTCCGGCACATATTTTTGCACTTGGCATAATGATTGAATCGATGATTTCTGTCCCTTTATCTATCACTGTTCCACGAGAAATAGAGGATCCTTCTACTTTTCCTTCAATGATACATCCTGTTGCAAATTGGCTGTTATTCACCTCAGAAGACTCTGAGTAATAGGTTGGAACTTCATTTTTTAATTTTGTATATATTTTTTGATTAGAATAGAGAAGCGAACTGAATTTTTGCTGGTTCAGCATATCAAGTGATGCATTATAGTATGAATTGATATCAAAAATATTACTTAAATAACCCGTATGCTCGTAGGTAGAGCTTTTTACGGTATGGATTTTTTTACGCAGAAAATCTTGGATATCCGCGGGAGTTCCTTCCTGCTGTCCTTCTTTTAATTCCCGAATCAGCCAATCTGTCTGGACGATATAAATATCCATGCAGAGATTCTCCTGCTCGGATGTCTGCAAATGCTCCATATATGGGCGCACTTCGGTAATTTGGCCATTATCTGTCAGAGATAATACAGCATCTGTCTGGCATATTTTTTCAGATTCTACCTTTTTATAAACTACCGTCATTTCATTGTTTTGCTGCTGGTGAATTTTTAAAACAGCTCGCAAGTCGATATTACAAATCATTTTACTGCTCATATAAACCGTATACTCTGATTTTGATTTTTCAAGATAGTCGATCAGCGGACGATAATAGCTTTGGTTATGTGCTTTTAATTTCAAAAAGTCTTGATAGAGGTGGATAAAGAAACGATTATGCACGCCGTCTAAATTCCATTCTTTCCCTCCGCCGATATGATCAAATACAGATTGTGTTTCTCCTTCATTAAAAATCATATAAACCGTATTTATATTCGCATTGACAATGCTGGAAAGCGGAAAATCAATCAGTCTGTATTTACAAGCAAACGGCAAGGTTGCCAGTGGTCTCTCATTTGTTAATGGAAGTAAAGCATTATAGCGTTGAATATTCCCTAAAACCGCACAAATTTTATTAGCCCTCATCCATCGTCACTCCAATCACTTCAGAATAGCCTACTACGCCGACCTCTTCCGTTCCGTCAATTACTGTATTGTCACCCACGACCGCTCCTTCTCCAATAATTGCCCGATGGATGGTTACGTCCCTGCCGATACTTGCTCCCGGCATAATAAAACTATCCGTTATTTTCGAGCCTTCTTTTACCTGCACATCATTCGATAGAATACTATTTTCAATCTGCCCAGCTACATAGCATCCATCAACGATTAGAGAGTCTGTCACCGAAGCGGTATCTGTTAAAAAGTTTGGCGGTGAAATTGTATTTCTGGAATAGACACGCCATGATTTATCCCGGATATCCAGATTCATTTCAGGATTAATAAATTCCATGTTTGCTTCCCAGAGCGAATCAATGGTTCCAACATCCTTCCAATATCCAGCAAATCGGTAGACAAATACATTCTCCCCGCCTTCTAAATAAGAGGGTATAACGTGCTTGCCAAAATCCAGCATATGGTCATCTTTGGAATAGCTGCTTAACAGCACCTCCCGTAACCGGCTCCAGTCAAAAATGTAAATTCCCATCGAGGCCAGGTTACTTTTAGGATTTTCCGGTTTTTCTTCAAATTCTATAATCCGGTCATTTTCGTCTGTATTCATAATTCCGAAACGAGATGCTTCTTTTTCAGGGACTTCCAGCACGGCAACTGTTAAAGAAGCTTCATTTGCTTTGTGTGTCTCAAGCATCTCTTCATAATCCATCTTATAAATATGGTCTCCTGATAATACAAGTAAATATTCGGGGTTCATCTCATCGATATAAGCAATATTCTGGTAAATCGCATGTGCAGTTCCTTCAAACCATTTACCGCCTTCTGAACCAGCATAAGGCTGAAGAATCGTGACGCCGGAATTAATTCCATCCAGCCCCCAGCTTGTCCCATTGTCTACGTGGTTATTTAAAGCGAGTGGCTGATATTGGGTGACTACACCCACATTTTTAATCCCAGAGTTGGCACAATTACTTAATGTGAAATCAATAATACGATATCTTCCTCCAAAAGGAACAGCTGGTTTAGCGATATTTTTTGTCAGTTTTCCTAATCGCGATCCCTTACCTCCTGCAAGAATCATTGCTAGCATCTCATTTTTCATATATTCGGTGAAAGCAGCCTTTCACCTGTCCCCCTTTCGATTACTTCTTCAAAAATTTACGTTAAAAAGTAAAACCTGGTGTGTTTCTATAATATATTTTTAGAGGATACAAAAAATTCCAATAAAAATGATATTTCCCATGATGAAAAATTACTTAGCAGATGGACGTTTTCTTGGTATTTTTATTTTATCAGGCTGTAAGATCAACGCTCCCAATGCCGGTACAACCGTTTTAATACGATAAGGATATTCCTTAAAAGGAACTTCCTCCGTTAATTGGTCAGGATTATGCTCTTTCCACGTCCCGCCGAATTCTTGCATTTCTGTATTCCAAATTTCCTTGTAGCTCCCTTGGTATGGAACACCAATCGGAAAATCCTGACGCTCTACAGGGGTCATATTTAAAATAATAATCAGAAAATCCTTTTTTTTCTTACTTTTCCGGATAAAACTAAGAACCGAATCATTTCGATTGTCGGCATCGATAATTGAAATCGTGTCATAGCTTTCCTCCAGTTCCCATAATGCCGGCTGTTCTTTATACAAAGCATTTAAACTAGTAGTAAAATGCTGCATGCTGTTGTTCATTGGATCATCTAAATCACGCCATTCCAATCCTTCATCGTACTTCCACTCTAAGAATTGTCCCCATTCACTTCCCATGAATAAAAGCTTTTTTCCAGGATGAGCAATCATATACGTATATAAATTACGCAATTGCGAAAATTGTTTATACCTGTCTCCCCACATCTTATGCATTAAACTCCTTTTTCCATGTACAACTTCATCATGAGAAAGCGGAAGGATATAGTTTTCCTGCATCATATACATAAAGGAGAAGGTGATTAAGTTAAAATGGTCCTTCCGAAAAGCTGGATCCATTTTATAAAAGTCCAGCACATCATTCATCCAGCCCATGTTCCATTTATAATCAAAGCCCAATGCGCCTGATTCAATTAATCCAGTAATCTGTGTGTCAGATGAACTCTCCTCCGCAATCATAATCACTTCCGGATGAGCCAGCTTGACAACTGCATTCAGCTTTTGCAGGAAGTAGTATCCTTCATAGTTACGATTCCCGCCTTCATGGTTCGGTTCCCAAGGCCCATCGTCATAATCTAAATAAAGCATACTGGAAACCGCATCGACACGTATTCCATCAATATGGTACATTTCTAACCAGAATAGAGCACTGGAGATTAGAAATGATTGTACCTCTGGTTTACCTAAATCGAAATTAACAGAGCCCCAGCGAATATTTGCTGCCCGATCCGGATTCTCATATTCAAATTGAGGTGTGCCGTCATATTTCGGAAGAGCATCATCATTAATACAGCAGTGACCGGGGACCCAGTCCACAAATACTCCTATATTTTCCTTATGACATGCTTCCACAAAATCTTGAAATTCTTCCGGCTTGCCGTAATAAGAGCTTAAAGCAAAATAACCTATCAATTGATATCCCCAAGACGCCCCGAGAGGATGCTCCATTAACGGCATAAATTCAATATGGGTATATCCCATTTTCTTGACATATGGAATTAATTCTTCCTTTAAATCCGCAAAGGAGTAAGGCGTCCCGTCCTCATGATGCTTCCAGGAACTGGCATGTACCTCATAGATATTTATGGGACGCTGAAAGAAATTAGAACGCTTCTTTCTCCCGTACCATAAACCATCCTTCCATTTTTTCTCCGGAACATGATGAATCACAGCTGCATTATCCGGACGCTTCTCAAATGCAATGGCAAATGGATCAATTTTATAAACTACTCTGCCGTCTGCCTGACGCACCTTGTATTTATACAAATCATTCTCGGAAGGCTTGCCGGTGAACACTTCCCAATAGCCATATACTTCATTTTTTTCCATTGGCAAGGATTCGTCCCAGTCATTAAACGTTCCTACCAACCATATCTGCTGTGCATTCGGAGCCCAGACACGGAAGACAAATCCTGTCTCCCCGTCCTGGTCTTCCTGGTGATATCCGAAAACATGCTGACTATAAAAGTTCTCACCCGAGTGAAATCTTTTTATTGCATCTTCTGTTTCCAATTCCAAATACTCATTCGTTTGCATTTCTTCATTCACCACCTATTGAAGTGCGTGTTCAAAAAGCTGCCGATGCTTTCGATTACTCCCCTCATCGAAAGGAGCTGATGATTTTTGAACATCCTCTTGAAGCTTGTCCCTGAAGTGATTTTCAGCTGGTTACATTGGTTATTTCCGAAATAGCTGCTGAAAAGGCTTTGATTTTTTCTTCAGCCGCTTCTTCACTCCCAGCTTTAACACCGATATAAAACTTGATTTTAGGCTCTGTTCCGGAAGGGCGTGCAGCTATCCAGCTTTCGTCTTCCAAGAAATATTTCAATACGTCTGAGGGCGGCGTGTTCAACGCAGTTACGGAACCATCTGCATGTACTTTTTCCTGTAATTTATAATCCTCTGTGCTGACAACCTTTATCCCTCCAAAAGTTATCGGAGATTCTTCACGAAGCTGTCTCATTAAGGAAGCTATTTTCGCCGAACCTTCTAAACCGCTCATGGTAATAGAAATTGTTTTTTCCTGATAATAGCCATATTCCTCAAAAATCGTTTGTAATGCGTCGTAAAGGTTTTCGCCCTTTTGCTTGTAGAAAGCAGCTACTTCGGCAATCAACACCAGCGCCTGAATGGCATCTTTATCTCTGACAAAGGGTTTTACCAGATAACCATAGCTTTCTTCAAAACCAAACAGAAATGTCTGCGAGCCGTCCTCTTGATATGCCTGAATTTTTTCAGCGATAAATTTAAAGCCTGTCAGTACATTAACCATTTTAGTTTGATAATTTTCAGCAATAGCAGTGGAAAGCTCGCTGGAAACAATTGATTTCAATGCCACTGCATTGTCTGGCAGTGTACCATCATCTTTTCGCGCTTTTAAAATATAATCCAGCATCAAGGCTCCAATTTGATTACCGCTGAGAACTCTATAGGTTTCGTCCGGCAGCTTCACAGCAACACCTAAGCGGTCCGCATCCGGGTCTGTTGCCACCAGCAAATCAGCACCGTCTTTTTCCCCCAGGGAAATCGCATATTCAAATGCAGAGTGTTCCTCCGGGTTAGGAGATTTGACAGTCGTAAAATCCGGATCAGCAATACTTTGCTCAGGGACGAAAGAAAATCCTGTAAATCCTGCTTGCTCCAACGCTTTTTCACCAAGCATTTTTCCGGCGCCATGCAGCGGTGTAAAAACAAGCTTTAAATCTTTTCCTTCTTTCGCTACCAGCTCTCTATTAATCGTTACTGTATCTACTTCCTGTAAATAGGCATCATCCACTTCTTTTCCGATAATTGTCAGAAGCCCTTTTTCTTTCGCTTCTTCTTCGGATAATACATCTATTTGCAGCGGATTTTCTACAGAACGGACATATGATGTTAAAGCATCCGCATCTTTCGGCGGCATTTGTCCACCGCTCTCTCCATAAATTTTGTAGCCATTATAATTTGCAGGATTATGGGATGCCGTGATCATAATGCCGGTAAATGTATTTAAATGTCTCACCGCAAAGGAGAGCTCCGGTGTCGGACGCAATGATTCGAATACATAGGACGGAATCCCGTGGTTTGCGAGTGTTCTTGCTGCTTCTAACGCAAACTCAGGAGACTTATGTCTGGAATCATAGGCAATCGCCACTCCCCTTTTTTTATCCTCTTCTGACTGACTTTCCATAAATCGGGCCAGACCTTCTGTAGCTTGTCTCACCGTATAAATGTTCATCCGATTGATGCCCGGGCCCAATATTCCGCGCATACCCGCAGTTCCAAATTCTAAAGGGTGTGAGAAAGCATCTTCCAATTCTGTTTCATTGTTTAAAAGACTCTCTAATTCTGTTTTTAGTTCTCTATCCAGAGTCTCTTCATTCTTCCATTGTTCATAGGTATCTTGATATGACATAAACATGCCCCCTTCTACATTAAAATCTATGATCTTACTGCCAAGTAACAGTAACTCTATATTCCTGCGCAGACAAATAAAATTGATATAAAAAAACATCGCTGTAACCCATCATTATATATTGCATATATATGGAATGGTTCTATGTTATAAATTGATAACACATGACTGCGATGTTTTTATTTACGTTTATATAATAAATGTCTCTTAAAATATAGTCTATTCTATTGTCTGCTGCTGTTACTTTCACTTTTATTTACGTTCTAGATGAAATAACTAAATTTTCTAAAATCTGATTTTGAAAACCAACTTATCATATAACTAGAATCTATTCATTTTTATATAGCAGTAAGAAGGTTACTTGAGTTCATTATACTATAGATCCTTACATAATTATACATTGAATTTAAGAAAAAGGAGTAAAGTTCATATTATTATCATAATCCATTGGAATCAATTTACTTTTATTATCTTACATAACAGCAACCGACTTTTATCGTATATTTTCTACAAATTTTCACAGTACACTTAAAACATTTTTCGCCAAAATCTATCGTTGACAAATTCGATGTCATTATGGTTTTTAGCAGCCGTCTCAAAAATACTAGATATTAACTCAACTTTCGCACCTAAGAATAAGCATATATATCTTGCTATTCCAGGGTGAACATGTTCTCCATTACCGTGCTTGCATTTTGGTGAACTATCCGGCCATTTTGAAATTGGTGATGGTGCATAGCTCCGCTCCGGACAACCACTCCGCTTTCCGCCGCAGCGGCGCTTTACACTTCGCCTTCTATATCTTTGTCAAGGGTGTTATCAAAGGAATGATCAACTCCTGTTTCTATGGAAATGAAGTTACTTTTTAATGTGTGAAAGTTGAGATATTAATGTAAAAAACCTTCATTCCAAAAAGAGTCTCTTTTTGGAATGAAGGTTCTTTTTATTTATATGCTAATGCTTGCTTTTGAGCAGAAGCGGCTTTTTTGCCATGTAAAATGGTATACAGCCCTGCTGTTACAAGTACAACCAGGCCTAACACTATATAAAGCGTGCTAAACCCAATGGCTGGCGCAATAAATCCGAGGATATATGGTCCAAAGCCTAATCCTCCATCTAAAAAGATGAAGAAAGTAGATGTTGCCAGCCCCATCCGATGCGGGGGCGTCAGTTTGACTGCAATCGCCTGTGTACAGGATTGCATATTACCAAAACCAAGGCCAATCAATACACCCGCTAATAATAGTGTAAAGCTGCTATGTGCAAACCCTAAAACAATCATACCAATCGTAAACAGGACAAATGCAGGATACATTACAATATTTGACCCTTTTAAATCAATTAAACGGCCAGTAAAAGGACGGGAAAGTAATACAGCAATGGAATAAACAAGGAAGAATACACTTGCTGCGCTTACCAAATCCAGTTCTATCGCATAGGAATTAAGGAAAGACAGCACACTGGAGTAGCAAAGAGCTAAAATCAATGTGATAATTGCAATCGGCACAGCTCTAGGCTCTACAAATTGAGCAATAAAATGCTTTTCTTCCTCTTTTTCTATCTCTTTTTCCGCTTTTGTTTCCTCAATAACCGGGATTTTCACAAAAAAGACTGTAAAGAAACTGATAACACCAATTGCTAAACAGAGCCCAAAAATTCCTTTCATGCTGGTATGCTGACTCATATACAGACCGACAAACGGTCCTAATGCAGTAGATAAGGTCGCACTCATACTATAATAGCCGATTCCCTCTCCCTTGCGTGCTGCCGGAATGATCTGCGCTACAATCGTACCCGTTGCCGTACTTCCAAAACCAAGTCCAATCCCATGAATAAATCGGTTAAAGAGTAAAAAGCCGATACCAAAATTAAAGAAATATAAAGATGTAGCTACAATAAATATAATAACCCCGATAAACAGTGTTTTTTTCTGACCAAATTTTTCAATATAACGACCAATAAACAGGCGTCCAATCAGTGCACCGACAATAAAAATCCCGACTACTAGTCCGGATTGACTTGCAGTTGCATTAAATTCTTCTGCTGCGTATACTCCCATCACAACGACAAGCAGATAAAAAACAAGTGTTAATAAAAAATTAACTGCGGACACAATAATAAAATCTTTTGTCCATAACTTCGATTCACTACTCACTACGAAACCCTTCTTTACTTAAAATATTATCTTGGATTTTCATTAAAAATTGAAAAGCAATTTGCTTCTCTTCTTCTGTCAACCCTTCGGAAATGCTATGCTCTAATGCCGTAATCTCTTCTCTGCATACTTGATAGACACGCTTTCCTTCCGAGGTCAGCTCAATAATTTTTTCTCTGCGGTTGGTACTTGGTACTTCCTTAATCAGGCCAGATTCCTGCAGGCGACGAACCCGCCTGGTAATACCCGGTTTTTCTACTTGATAATAATTGGAAATATCAACGAGCGTTGAAGTACCGCTATCCTTTAAATAAACAATAACCTGCCACAGGGAATAAGAAAGCTGATATTTTTCTAAAAGGTCATTCAAATGTTTCATTAACAACCGGTGTGTACGTATATAATGCCGAAATAATCCTTCCATTTGCTAACCTCCACACATAATTAACAAGAGTAACTATTAACCTAGGTAACTATACATTTTATTACTGAAATTGTCAAGGGGGGATTGGATAAAAAATAATGGCTCTCCTTGTTTGGAAAGCCATTATTTTTGTCCGTTGCTTTTATGATGAAAAGAAGTCTGATTTCTACTGATTTCCCCTCAATATCTTATGGATACCTCTAATATCCTCTGGTCCTGTCCGGCAGCAGCCGCCGATAATTTTCGCTCCTTTTTTAGCCCAATCAGCAGCCGCGGCATCCATATGTACATCGTTATCTCCATTCCATGTTTTCGTTTCCGGATTATAATGTTCGCCAGAATTCGGATAGATGATAATAGGTTTTTGTGTACTGGCATGCAATGCTTGAACGGCATCACTAACAAATTCCGTGGTCACACAGTTTACCCCTACAGCTGCAATCTGGCTGCATGCGTTTAAAACTTCTGCACATTCTTTCAGAGACGTTCCTTCACTTATATGAACCGCATCTCTCAACGAAAACGTCATCCATGCAGAAATATCAGGAAATTCTTTCAGTACATCACAGATAACTCGAGCTTCCTGAAGTGATGGGATGGTTTCCACCGCTAATAAATCCGCTCCCGCTTCCACCAAAGCTTCTATACGCGGCTTGTGAAACTCATATAAAAACGAATCACTTACGCCGTAGTTCCCGATGTACTCTGACCCATCTGCAAGATAAGCACCGTATGGCCCGACAGAACCGGCTATCAATGGGTAGGGACGGAATGCTTCTTTTTTTTCCATCCAGTAATCTTCCCGCGCCTGTTGTGCTAATTCTACTGTTTTTTTCATAAGTGCTCTCGCATCCGCTTCACTTATTCCGCGCTTTTTAAAACCATCTATACTTGCCTGATAGCTTGCTGTGATTGCAATATCTGCCCCCGCCTCAAAATAAGCATAATGAACCTTTCTGATTTTTTCAGGCTCGTCCAGCAAAACACGAGCTGACCACAAGGGATCCTCTAAATCACAATCCAGCTTTTCTAATTCTGTTGCCAATGCACCGTCTAAAATTAATGTATCAAATTGATCCAGCAGCTGTTCAATTGGATTAACTTTTACCATTACCTGCAACCTCCATCTCTCTTTTATTTACTAGCTTATCGTATTCTCTCCTTTCTGCAAATTTTTCCTGTTTTTTTCAGAAATTTTTTAGAAGTTATTCCATCGCATAATGTGTAAATCCTTCCAAACAGTGGTATGTTATATGTAAAAGGATAGTGAGGGATTATATATGAAGCTTGTACTGATCAGACATGGACAAAGTGAATGGAATTTGGCCAATCTTTTCACTGGATGGACAGATGTGGATTTAACAGATCATGGAGCTGCAGATGCGAAGCATGCAGGTCAAGCATTGAAGCAGCATGGATTCCACTTTGATGTGGCCTATACATCCTATTTAAAAAGAGCCATTAAAACACTGAATTATGTTTTAGAGGAAACAGACAGCCTGTGGGTCCCCGTCCATAAATCCTGGAAGCTGAACGAAAGGCATTACGGCGCTTTACAAGGATTAAACAAGCAGAAAGTGGCAGAGAAATACGGAGCCGAGCAGGTGCATATCTGGCGCCGCAGCTTTGATACAGCTCCTCCGCTTTTAGAAAAAGAAGATGAACGTTATCCTGGACATGAGCAAAAATATAAAGAAATACCCGAAGATGAAATCCCTCTCGGTGAAAGTCTGGAAACTACCATCAAACGCGTTATCCCTTACTGGGAGGAAGTAATAAAACCATCTGTAAGAGCAGGGAAAAGTGTTATTATCGCTGCACACGGGAACAGTTTAAGAGGTTTAATGAAATACCTTGAAGATATCAGCGATGAGGATATTGTAAATGTTTCCATCCCTACCGGAGTTCCACTTGTTTATGAATTAGATGACAATTTAGAACCTGTTTCAAAATACTTTATAGATCAGGAAGAATAAAACTTCATTCAGCAGAGAATCAACGTCTCTGCTGAATGAAGTTTTATTTTATAATCTGCGTGCGCTCGTATCTGGTCCAATATAAATATTACGTCTTCCCCGGCCTGTTTGAATCGTCACGACATTTGGATACGGCTCTGCTAAAATCGTATAAGTCAAGCCTCCAAAAGCTGACGGTGTAAGGCTCCAATCACTGTTTTTCTTTACAGGAGTAACATTTAACGGATACGTTCGCCAGGTGGATGCAGATGCTGGCAAATGAACACGTTTGGCTGAGGAACCGGTAGAAGTATTACCAGAATTCCCTCCAGATCGGATGGCATTTAATAGCCGTGTATTCTGTGCAGCTGTTCCCGTATAATTTTGAATACCATAAGAGCCAGCCAGCCTGGCACGATTGGCAAAGCTGGAATCTGTTCCAACGGATTTCAAGTAATCTACAATGGAATTCGTTTTGCCTGCACCTGATGAAGCGCCTCCCTGGTTATTACTGGAGCCGCCGGAATTACCGGAAGACCCTGAGCTGCTTTTAGAGGATAATTGAAATATCCTCGCGATTCCTCTTGCATGTCCTAAAGCAATTTGCTCCAAAAATGCATCCGATTTCAATTTTGCTGCATCTGCCGCATGATCGATGAATCCATTTTCTGTTAAAACAGCTGACATTGCCGACTCGCGCAGTACATGAAAATTCGCTTGTTTTCTTCCTCGATTTTGAAAATTCACCTGCTTCATGACTTCTTCATGCATGATTTGCCGATATCTTCCGGTTACTCCTTGATTAGAAAGACTGGAGTGAATAAAGTCTTCGTACCCAGAACCTCCCCCGGCATTGATATGAATGGAAACAAAATAATCTGCGCCCCACTGGTTCGCATCATTGGTCCGTGCAGTCAATGAAACGGTTCGATCCGACGTACGGCTCATCCGAATTTGATGCCCCTGATAACGATTGTTCAAGATATTTCGTATTTTCAAAGCAATCGCCAGCGTGACATTTTTTTCTTGAAGTCCTTGCCCTACAGCTCCTGTATCACTTCCTCCATGTCCAGGATCCAAGTAAATCTTCGCCATATAGAATTCCTCCCTCCATTTAAGATATAGAAAAAAGAGCTTGCCCGTATGGACGTGCTCCTTACGTGATTTGCTGATTTTTATTACATGGCGATAAATAGAGGCATCTTCCTTCTGTAATTTTCCAAAAATTCGTATAGAATTAAGCACTTATTTGTGCTATTCTATTATCTATATATCAAGTATACATACGGTTTTTCAAAAATTCGGACAAGTGCTGGTACTTAATTATGAAGGGGGAAATATTAATGAGAAAGAAAAAAAGTCTGTTATGGATGGCACTCTTAGCATTGCTAGTTTTGCTTGCTGCCTGTGGAGATAATGCATCTGGTACAAATTCGGATGATGCACAGCAATCGGACTCAGAAGGATTAACTACTGTTGAACTCGGAATGCTAAAACTGACGAGCTCAGCACCACTATTTATTGGAATAGAGCACGGATTATTTGAAGAAGAAGGAATCGATCTTCAAGTAAATTGGTTCGATGCGGCACAGCCAATTGCTGTCGCCGTAACCGGCGGGGATATTGACGTCGGTGCAACGGGAATTACTGCAAGCCTATACAATATGGTTGCGGGCGGAGAGGAATTATTAATCGTAGCTGATAAAGGAAGAGAACAGGAAGGCTATTCCTCCACTGCATTATTAGTACATAATGATTCAGATATCGAATCTGTTGAGGAACTGAAAGGGAAACAAATTGGAATTACTCAAACCGGGTCGACTTACCACTACATGGCCGGGAGATTGCTTGAGGAACACGGTCTGACAACAGATGATGTGGAACTTGTTCCATTAAACAGCATTCCTGGATTAATGGAAACATTGGAAAGTGAACAAGTAGATGCTGTCCTTTTAAATGAACCGAACATTTCGCTTGTGCTGGAAGAAGGCTACGGGAAAGTGATTGAACAAATTGGCGATGCTTTTGACTATCAGACATCCGGAATCTTTTTCTCCAATGCCTTTGCAGAGGATGAGGAAACGGCAGTTAATTTCATGAAAGCTTATGCAAAAGCAACCCAATATTATTATGATGCTGTTCTTGTCAAAGAAGACGGGGAAATCGTTCCAGGGGAAAATTATGAGGAAGTCATTAATATTATTGCAGAATATACAGATCAAGAGCCGCAATTGATTGAAAGCGGGCTGCCTTATATGGATCGGGACGGCGTACTGCTCTCAGAAGATATCCAAACACAAATCGACTGGTACGCAAAGGAAAACTTAATAGATGCGAATGTCAATGCCGAAGATATCGTAAATACCGAGTTCCTTGAACAAGCTTTAAACGAATTGGAGTAGTGACCGTATGAAAATCGTCATTGAAAATGTTATAAAAAAATTTATCGATGCCAAAAAAAATGAAGTGACCGCATTGAACGATATCAATTTCTCCATCAATGAAGAGGAATTCGTCGTACTGGTCGGACCAAGCGGCTGTGGAAAATCGACGCTTTTGAATATTGTAGGCGGCTTATTGTCGCCTACTTCCGGTGATGTATACTTTGATGGAATCGAACAGGACCCAACACTTGGCATCGTGTTCCAGGAAAACGCCCTATTTCCTTGGCGAACCGTTTTTCAGAATGTTGTCTATGGACTGGAAGAACGGGGTGCAAGCAAAAAAGAGCAGAAGGAAATCGGTAATCACTACCTTGATATGGTCGGCTTAGCTGACTTTAGAGATGCCTATCCTAAACAGCTGTCCGGTGGGATGAAACAGCGGGCAGGAATCGCCCGGGCTCTTGCTGTAGAACCGGATTTACTCCTGATGGATGAACCATTTTCTGCGCTCGATGCTCAGACAAGGACATTAATGCAGGAAGAATTACTTACCATTTGGAATCGCACCCGTCTAAGCACGCTTTATGTAACGCATAACATCCAGGAGGCTGTCTATCTTGCCGACCGTGTTATTGTTTTATCCCGGCATCCCGGGCAAATAAAACAAATTATTCATATTGATCTGCCAAAGACAAAACGAAATAGCGAAGAGCATATACAGCAATTTAACCGCTATTCCGAAGAGATTTGGGAGCTCATCCGGCACGATGCCCAGAAAGCCTTGAAGGAGTGATTCGTTATGGAAAAATCAATAGAACAAACATCTCAAAAAACAAATCGAAAAGTCATTAAAAACCGTGTTGCTTATCTCGATAAACAAGTTCCTTTCTACACTCCTTTTGTAGGTATCCTTGGATTGCTCCTATTGTGGGAGCTGATTGCGCAGCTGGGATTTGTTTCCCCGCTCTTTCTTCCTGCCCCGTCAGTGATTATAACAACTGGGTGGGAAATGCTCACTAACGGGGAAATTATAAGTAACTTGAGCGCCAGTTTATACCGGATTCTAATGGGGTATGCGCTTGGTTCCGTTTTCGGTATTTTAGTTGGGTTAATTCTTGGTTTCTTTCGAACTGCTGATGCTATCGGAACGCCAATTGTCTATTCCATTTACCCGATTCCCAAAATTGCCTTACTGCCATTATTTATCCTGTGGCTTGGAATTGGCGAGCTATCCAAGGTAACCATTATTGCGCTTGGGGTCTTTTTCCCAGTTGTTATCAATACCTTTTCCGGGGTAAAGAATGTTGACCCGCTCTTGGTTAAAGCTGCTGTCACATTCGGTTCCAGCCGTTTCAATGTTATTCGCAAGGTGATCCTTCCCGGTGCATTGCCGATGATTTTTGCAGGACTCAAGCTTGCTGCCGGGACTTCCCTGCTTTTACTTGTATCTGCTGAAATGATTGCTGCTCAGGAGGGGCTTGGATCCATGGTTCTCCACTATGGAAACCTGATGATTATATCAAAACTGATGGTCGGCGTTTTGATTTTATCATTACTAGGATTGACCTTTAATAAAGTTCTTAAATGGCTGGAAGGTAAATTAATTCCGTGGCAATAAAAAAGTTTAAATAAAAAAAATGCAGATAAATCATGCTTCATAAACTGGCCCCTATAAAACAGATACGGTAAAAAAACAACCACTCTATTCTGTTTTATAGGGTTCTTTGCCATATATTTATTTTAGAAGATTGTACGCGGGAGTTGATTATATGGGGGCATTATTTTTCCGTTAACGATTCTAAACATCCCCTCGTCCAATTGGGGTGAATTCCATATCTAGTTTTTTTAGAAAACGGAAAACGCGAATGCTTTCAATGTACCCTTCACATGAGACAGCTTTACTAAAACAGGGAGGAAACTTTGCACTATCCTTTCTTATAGCACAAAAAATAAAAATGAAACTTACCATCCTGACAAACGTAGATGTAGTAGGAAGGGGGAACCTTATATGGTATTTCCGTCAAAAAAAGATTGGTGGATGAGAATTGTTATCTGGGGAGCGGCTCTGCTTCTTATTATACCGCCTGTTTTCTTCCCAAACTTCGGTGTTTGGATGACTCCTGCATTTTTAGATAAGCAATGGATAAAAGTAATCATCTTGGGCTTTACTGGCATTCTTTTATTATGGATTTGGTTCAAAACCAATTACACGGTTGAAGAAAAAACACTTAAAATAACTTGCGGACCTTTTAAGAAAAAAGTAAAAATAGATGATATCCGCAGCATTCGGCAAACGAAAGATCCATTTACTGCTCCAGCTCTATCTATGGACAAACTTGAAATTAATTACGATTCATTTAAGGTTATTGCCATTTCTCCCAAAGATAAGCAGACATTAATCCATCATTTATTAAAACAAAACCCCAATATAGAAATAAAGTGAGCCTTTAAACAACCAGGTTCTTATAAAAAACCTCTGCTTTGGCGGTTCCGGATGGCTGAACAGCGATAACAGATGAAAAGCAAAAGTCCACAGACATGCCTGTGGACCTTTCAATTATAAATCCTCTTATTTTGCACTGACCAGAATTTTAGATTGACTTTTATCGTTAAGAAGTAAGTCAAATCCTTCTTCTACGATATTATCTAATTTAATTTTATTCGTCACTACTTTTTCAGCAGGGATTTGTCCGCTGGCAATTAAATTAATCACACGATCGTAGATATTGGAATATGCCAGGGAAAATTTAATGTTAGCTTCTTTAATTGTTGATGCAAAGGCATTGATTTCCGGATTTTTCCCAAAAATCGCTAACACACAAACGGTACCTGTACGTTTAATAGCTTCCAGACATGTATCAAATGTCGGCTGAACGCCTGCACATTCTAATGCCACGTCAACACCATCACCATTCGTATCTTCCATAATTGTGCCAATCACATCATCTTCCGCTGGATTTAATGTTTTTACAAACCCAAAGGTCTCCGCTAGTGCTAAACGTTCTTTCGAAACATCACTGACAAATACTTTACTCGCACCTGCTGCACGAGCTGACAAAACCGTTAATAGGCCAATTGGTCCTGCACCAGTAACCAGTACCGCATCCCCTGCTTTCACACCTGCCATCTCAACCCCATGATAGGTTACTGCAGTCGGCTCTACAAGCGCTGCCTGCTCCAATGTCATATGATCCGGGATTTGATGACAATATTGTTCTTCCATGACACAGTATTCTGCGAACCCGCCATCATCAGCAAGGCCGATAAATGCGGCATTACTATTTCTGCAAAGGTGGTAATTTCCTTCCCGGCATTCCTTGCATTCTCCGCAGCGAAGGTTTGGCTCGATACAAACGCGGTCGCCAGGCTTGAACGAGGTAACACTGCTGCCTACCTCTGTCACCGTTCCGCTAAACTCATGACCCAATGTCAGCGGAGCTTGTCTTTTTGATATTGGATGCTCTTCTGTCGGAATACCAACAAAATGAGAATAAGCATGTAAGTCTGAACCACAGATACCAGTCCATGCTACTTCTACTTTCACATCTTTTGCCCCGACTTCTTTTACTTCGACATCCTCTACACGGACATCTTTTTCGGCATAAATTCTTGCTGCCTTCATAGAAACTCTCTCCCATTCTATAATTTTTCTTATAAAAGGCAGAGTTTGCTTTCACTAAATGAAATACACACCTAGTTAAATACACCTATTTTTTTCAGCAAACACACTCTGTCTACCAATCTATTATACCATATGCCCAGTAAGAATTAACTGCAAACGCTCATGCGACCATAAAACGAAACTTCATTCAGCGGGAATTTTACGGGCGGTTCTCCGTGATAAATTATAAAATCACCCGAAAAAGACAAAATAAATGGTTGAAATTATGAAATAAGTCAGCATCCCCAGCAAAAATACCAAAATATATTTTACCGCTTTTCTCATCACCGCTCACCATCCTGTCCGGAGTCATTCGTCTATTAACTTTTCCAGCACAACCGCAATGCCATCCTCTTCATTCGTTAAAGTAATTTCATCTGCTGCACGTTTCAGTTCATCCTTTGCATTCCCCATGGCGATACTTCTGCCAGCGTACTGCAGCATCGTATAATCATTTTGTCCATCACCGAATGCGATAGTATCTTTTGCCGCAACCCCTAAGGAAGAAAGTGACTGCTCAATCGCGTTGGCTTTATCAATATCCTTGTCCGTGAATTCAAAATAAAATGGAGCAGAAAATGCTGCTGTTACTTCGCCTTGAAACGGCTCTTGCATTTGCTGGTAATGGGCTTGCAGGTAATCCTGCTCTCCTGCTACTAAAATTTTATGTACTGGAAAATCCACAAAATCAGCTAGATCATCCACCTCGCATAATTTCAGTCCAGCCCCTCTGGCTTCATATCTAATAATATTGATTGCTTCTCCTTCATAATGAATCACATTGTCATACACATCTTCTACATACAGATAATCGTCCCGGTCAATCATTGTTTTAACTGTAAATTTCCGCAGATGCTCTAAAACAGCTTTTGTGTATTTGACAGGCAATGGCTGGCTGAATAATTCTTTCCCTGTTTCACATTCAACTACTCTTGCTCCATTATAAGATACTATCAACCCCTGATAAGCACTCATTTCTAATTCATTTGCAACATCCTCCATCCCTTTTGATGGTCTGCCGGATGCTAAAACAAGCTGTATCCCTTGTCTCTGCGCTGCCATTAATACTTTCTTTGTTCTTGGCGAAATTACTTTTTCATTTGTCAGTAAGGTCCCGTCTAAATCTAATAATATGGCTTTTGGCTTCATGATCTGTCTCCTCAGTTCTGCTTTTTTATTTTCAAATTATGTTTCAACCTTTCCCGATGTAGGCAACGTTATTCAGGTATCTCCTTCTATCTTTTCCAATACATAGCTATTGTTCCATTATATTTTAAAATAAGCTGTTCATCTATGTTTTAATGTGACAAAAGTACCTTCCCCTTTTTTAGCTGCTTCTTTATCATAGAACGTAATCGTTTATAGCGGAAGGGTAATGTACTGGTACGCTGAAAATATCTTCAAACACAAAAACTCGTACCTGCAAAGACGCAGATACGAGTTTTTATATCTATTCTAGTTTTCTCCATTTAATTCAATGGCCTGCTTCAGAACTTTATCCCCCTGCATCATTCCGTATGCCATCTGATCAATGACAGCTACCTTAACACCTTGAGGTTCTACCTTTTCTTTGATTTTCCCCTCTAGATAGCGAACTTGGGGCCCGATAAGAACAACATCTAACTGATCTAAATGATTCTTCAGCTGCGATTCTGCAACCGCTTCAATATCAGCAGCTACATTCTGTGCTTCTGCTGCTTCCTTCATTTTCTTTACAAGCATCGACGTAGACATCCCCGCTGAACAAACTAAACGTATTTTCATATTATTTCTCCTCCAGACGAATTATTTTTTGATGCATATCTATCATTTCAACGGCTAAATCCTTCACCGTTAATGCGTTCATTAAATGGTCCTGCGCATGAATCAGGATTACGGAAAGCGGAGTTGCTTTCCCATTCGCCTCGTCATGCAACAGGCTTGTCTGCATATAATGCGCCTCTGCAAATGCCTCATCCGCTGCATCCATTTTTTTAGCCGCTTCTTCAAATTCCCCTTTTTTAGCTAGCAATAACGCCTCCATTGCATCGGATTTGGCATTCCCTGCATGTAAAATAATTTGAAAGGAAAGCATTTGCACTTCTTCTTTTGTCATTGTCATGTTTTATTGACCTCCCATTTTCTCTTTCATCGCACGTACGCCTGCCATAATGAACGGGATATAGATAACCACCGCAACAGTCAGGTTAATAAGCTGAAGAATAATTCCTCTGGCGCTGCCGCCCGTTACCAGATATCCGCTTAGAATCGGTGGAGTCGTCCACGGCAGAATAGCCACTGTTTTTGGTACCAGTCCTGTGGATAACGCGATATAAGAAATAACGGTTAATGTAACTGGTACAAGAATGAACGGAATCAAGAAAATTGGGTTTAAAACGATCGGCAGCCCAAAAATCACCGGTTCATTGATATTAAACAACCCTGCTGGAGCAGATACCTTGGCGACCTCCCGATATGGATGGTTCTTTTCTCTTCTTATCACAATAAAGATAGCTATCAAGAGCGCAATCGTTGTACCTGAACCTCCCATGAAGACAAAAGAATCTAAAAATGGCTTGGTCACAACATTCGGTACATCAAACGCAGACATCCCCTGCTGGAAAAGGCTTGCATTTTGCTCAATCAACGGCAGATAAACCGGCTCAATAACCGATCCAATAATATTGGTACCGTGTAAACCAAAGAACCAAAGCAAATGATTTAAGAACGAAACAACCAGTGCTGCAGGTAATGTATTTCCCAGACCTTGCAGCGGTTCTTGTATTGCATTAAAGATAACCTCAAACATGCTGATTCCTACGAATACACTGATAAGTGCCTGGAATAAACCGACTAATGCAAGAATAATCATTGCTGGAATCAATGCAGCAAAGGAACGGGTTACCCCTTCCGGAACGCCATCCGGCATTTTGATTGTAATATTCGCCTTCACCAGAAGACGGAATAACTCGGTTATCAGCAGCGCAATAATAATGGCTACAAATAATCCTTGCGCACCCAGCCAGGCAAAATTCAATCCCCAATCTGCTGTTTCTGGTACTAAGATAATATAGGAAGCAATAGAGATTAAACCTACCGATAATCCATCTATTTCATAAGACTTAGCTAAATTATAAGCGATTGTAAAGGAAATGAGTAGTCCAATTACGGCAAATGTTCCATTCCAAACACTTCCACCCAGCGTCTGCCAGTTCCCTTCCCCAAAAATATTATTTAAAATCTTCACCATATCAAAGCTTCCAAAGGCAGGGAAATTATTAATCAATACGGCTAACGAACCGATAATAATTAAAGGCATAATCGCTACAAAACCATCACGAACAGCAACTAAATGACGTTGTGAGCCGATGCGGCCGGCAATTTCAATAAATTTTTGCATAAATGTATTATTCATTTTTCTTCCCCCTAGCGTTTAAATTGTGGCAAGTAATCTTCATGTGCTTCCAACAGTTCATCTAAAACCACTTTTGCTTTTTTCTCATCTTGAATTAACGGATTTACCAGAAAGGCATTGTAGGCGTCCTTGTAATCTCCTGACATACTCGCCTTGATTACCAGCTCTTCCATTGCTTTCATATTTTGAATCATCCCCCGCATCGGTGCAGGAATTTCCCCAATCGCAATCGGCTTCGGACCATTCTTTGTAATCACGCAATTTGCTTCAATCACTGCGTCATAAGGTAAATCAGGAATCGTGCCATGATTCCACGTATTTACCGTTTGGATATCTTCTTTGTTATTATAAATAGAATCCATTAAACTGCAGGCAACTTGACTGTAAAATGCACCACCGCGCTGTTCCAGCTCTTTTGGCTTCTCTCGGAGACTTTCTTGTTTATATAGATCAAACAGAGATTCTTCTAACGCTTGAACAACTTCCGCACGTGTCCCATTCTCTTCATAAGCTTTTAGATCTTTTTCCAATACTTTTTCTGATTGAAAGTAATACTGATGGTATGGATTCGGCAACAGTCTGGCAGATTGAATAAATGTTTCTGACCAATCTAATGGCATAATATTTGCCGGACTGTAATCAAACTCTTTTGAAAGCAGCTTTTGGAATACATCCTCTGTCCGATCCTCTCCGCTGACATAGACCTTGTCTCCAAACACAAAATGATTCAGCCCGATAAATTGAATCCATACATCCTCAGGAGGGACCTGTAATAGTTCAGCCGTAGAATGTCGCATATTAAATGGAATATTACAGACACCAATAACCTTTTTATGTGCCGAATGATTCAGCAGCGCTTCCGTAACGATACCTGCCGGATTGGTAAAATTAATCATCCACGCATCTGGACAAAGCTCCTGGACTTCTTTAGCTACTTCCATTAATACTGGAATCGTTCGAAACGCTTTCATTATTCCACCAGCACCGTTTGTTTCTTGCCCAATCATTCCATGCTTCAACGGAATTCGCTCGTCTTGGGCTCTTGCTGCTAATCCGCCAACCCGAATCTGTGTCGAGACAAAATCTGCTCCTTTTAAAGCACTTCTCCGGTCCAGCGTCCAAGTTAACTCAATAGCTGCACCCGCCTCTTCTATCATCCTGTTTCCTAATTGACAAATTGTAGCTACCTTTTCTTTCCCGGCTTCCACATCCACCAGAACAATTTCTGAAACAGGAAGTGTCGGCTGCCGCTCGATAAGTCCTTCTAAAATTTCTGGCGTATAACTGGAACCTCCACCGATAATTACTACTTTTAAAGACATAATCGACTTCTCCTTTAATTCTATTTTGTAATCGCTTTAATTGTTTTATCTGTATTACCTGTTTTAAATGTATCATACAAATTTTTATTTGTCTATATAAAATAAAATATAATTGTTGTAACAATTGTGTTTTTATCAATTATCTAGTAAACTATCTTTATAGTAGAAACTTTCATAAGAATTTAGATACTGATTTCTTAAAGAATGCTATGGATAAAATCACTTTTTCGTGTCTTTAGTCCTATTCATTGCTTTATCCCTTGTACTTTTACACTTAAAAGGGTATGATTTTTTAAAAGTGTCGCTAAAGGAGTACGGAATCTATGGAAAGAAACCAATCGCTACACACTTATATCAAAGAAGAATTGTTACATCGTATTAAGACAAATCAATATCAGCCCGGCGAGAAAATCCCTCCCGAACTGGAATTATGTAAGAGCTTTAATGTCAGTCGTACCACGGTTCGTACCGCTTTAAATCAGCTTACATTAGAAGGATATTTAGTTCGTCAGCAAGGACGGGGCACGTTTGTTGCAGATAAGAAAGTAAAACAGGCTTTATCCCAGACAGTCAGAAGATATAGTGACCAATTAGCCGACCAGGGGAAACATCCGGAAATTGAAGTATCAGATATTTCTGTCGTTGCTGCAAATGAATTATTATCTGATCAGCTAAATGTGAATCTCCAGGATCCTATTCAACGTATTGAGCGTGTCCGTAAAGCGAATGGAGAGCCTACACAGTATGAAGTAGCTTATGTCCCCTGGTCTGTTGCTCCGGGGATTACTGCAGAACATGCCGGCCATTCTCTATATAAATCATTAAATGAATTTTTTGATGTGTGGATTGCGAAAACCTCAGAAAATATCGAAATAGCTTTTGCAGATGAGCAAATTTGCAAATTTTTGGAGTGTGAGCAAGGTCTGCCCTGCTTTTACATTGAAACACTGGCGGAAGATAAAGACGGAAATAAAGTTGAGTTTTCCAGATCTTTTTTTCGGGGAGATAAAACAAACTTCTCGATTGAACGTACTTATTCGAAGTAATTAAAAAATCTATCAGGAGTGGTTTTCATGCGAATAGAAATCAATGCAGACGATTTCGGATTGACAAAAGGAGTGACAGATGGAATCATCCAGGCGCATCAAGACGGCTGCGTAACATCAACAACCTTAATGATGAATGGACTTGCAACCGATTACGCTGTCGAAAAGGCGCTGGAAAATCCCGATTTAAAGGTTGGCATTCATCTTGTATTAACTTGGGGAAAACCGCTTCATTCATCTGTGCCAAACCTCGTTAAATCCGATGGCACCTTTCGATTCACCAGCGGCTATCGCGATATGGAAGCTCCGAATATTTCAGAAGTCGAATTGGAATGGCGCGCACAGCTGGATGCTTATTTAACAACAGGTTTGCCACTTGATCATATCGACAGCCATCATCACGTTCATGGCTGGCCTCCTTTAAAAAATCTAGTCATCCAGCTTGCCAAAGAATACGATGTTCCTGTGCGTTATGTTGATTCCATAGCGGATCATCCGGAAATATGCTGGACAGATACGCTGTGGACTGGTTTTTATAAAGAAGGAATCACTGATGATTTATTTGATGTTCTTCACGAAGAAAATGGAACATCAATTGAAGTAATGACCCATCCCGGGCAAGTGGATGACGATTTAAGGAAAGTCAGCTCGTACACGGATGACCGCGAGAAGGAAATAGAAATTCTCAGCAGGATAAAAGTTCCTGATTGGGCAGAGAAAAAATAAAGCGTCCCCCCATTCATGAGGGGTTTCACGGCCAATTCTCTTTGATAAAAAAAGAAATCCAAACATCTCAAATTCTGTAGAAAGAATGTTGATAACGTTTGGATTTCTTTTTTTATGAAGTATGTTCTCAGGTAAAAAAATAGCTGATAATGGATAAAAGCAACGCAAAGCCCATAATACAGCTGACTGCCATAAAATGACGGCGGCGTCCCATGACAACAACAGCAATATATTCCCTGACCATGGCATTTGGCCAATAATAAAATGCTGTTTTTGAACCAATCCCCTGGCTGTCCAATCCAGCTTTTCGTGCATAAATCCCAGCACGGAATAAATGAAAATTATTCGTTGCGAAAATACTCTGGTACGTTCCTTCTCCACTCAAGTTATCCATGATTCTTTTGGAAAACCTCATATTTTCATACGTGCTGACTGATTTGTCTTCTTGAATCGTATCTTCCACTGGTATTCCTTTTTCTACAGCATAGTTTTGCATGGCTTCGGCTTCTGGAAGTCCTTCATCCGGGCCCTGTCCCCCGGAAAAGATAATTTTCGGCGGAACCGTAACTTTTTTCTGCTGATGATAAAATTCAATCGCTTTATCAATTCTGCTGGCCAACAATGGAGACACCCGGTCATTAATCAAGCCGCTTCCTAACACAATGATAAAATCTTGGTTTCGTTTTGGACGGCTCCATTGATTCAGTCCATAAGCTGTTAAAAAGTTAAACATATGCAAGAAAACATAGATAACAACCAAGCTGGCTCCTCCAAATAACGGATGCAAATACTCCGGGAAAAACTGTGTCGGATTGACCATATTGAAAATAATCAATGTAAGTATGCCTATGGCCATGATCAATGTTAAGGAGTTCCTGAATCGTTTCCCCTCCTTCTCCATTAACACTTTGGCATTGTAAAATAACCCGGCTATTAATGCGAGCACGCCAAACGGAATCATCAAAATCAAAAGTAAAGCAGGAAAAACCAGCACGATATACTGATAAGGCCCATCGATGTAAATATAAAAGAATGCGCAAAAGAAAAAGAAAGTGATTAAAAACCCATTAAACAAAAACCCGTTAATCAACTTACGCGGGTCCCGAAGATAACTGATTAGAAATAGAATTAAAAATAATAGCGGTATGGAAGCAATAAAATATATCAAATACACGCACCTCTTTCCATCTGTTCTCATTGACCTTTCTACTATCTAAGAAGAAGGAAGTTCTTTCATTATAATCTTTTCTATAAATGAAAGCATTATTTGTTTCAAAATAATTATGTGGTAGAATGTATCTAATTAACAGCTAAAGGCGGAGACTTCTATGCATAAACTAACCTACTTTTTCATCGCCCTTTTTCTTTTAACAGCATGTACACCCGCTACTGATTCGAATATAAGCAGCCCCCACTCTCATAGAAACATCTCACTGAGCGAGAAGGAAACGGATTGGATTCATTCACAAATTACAGTTTCCGCTATTGGAGATATTTTAATCCATGACCGTGTATACGACGATGCCTGGGATGGGAAAAAATATAATTTTAAACCGATGCTTGCTGAAACTGCCGATTATTTAAGAGAACCGGAAATCACTGTTGCCAATCAAGAAACCATTATGGGCGGGGAATCTATCGGCTTATCAGGGTATCCTAATTTCAATAGTCCAGTCGAAATTGGAGATGCTTTACAGGATGCTGGCGTCGATATCGTCACCATGGCCAATAATCATACATTAGACAGCGGCGAAGAAGCGATACAAAACGCCATTGCCTATTATCAAGAAATAGGAATGCTTTACACGGGAAGCTTCCAAAGTAAAAAGGATCAGTCTGAAATCAGAGTAATAGAAACAGATCAGAACATTTCAGTTGCTTTTCTAAGTTATACATATGGAACGAACGGCATGCCTATCCCAGAGGGAAAACCTTATCTCGTTAATTTGATCCAACGGGAGCAGATCAAACAAGAAGTTGAAAAAGCAAACGAGCTGGCAGATGCAACAATTATCAGTCTGCATTTTGGCGAAGAGGAAGCGCGAATGCCTAATCAGGAACAAAAGGATTTAGCACAGTATACTGCGGATCTTGGCGTGGATGTCGTGATTGGTCATCATCCGCATGTTCTTCAGCCGATAGAATGGCTGGAAGGAAAAGAAGGAAACCAGACATTGGTAGCTTATTCTTTAGGAAACTTCCTTTCCGGTCAATATCAGTTTTACAATCGTATTGGCGGAATTTTTGAATTTGATTTGGTGAAGAAGGCAGATGAAGTACACGTCGAGGCTCCCCGCTTCCTGCCGACCTTTGTGGAGTTTGAAGAAGATGGTGGTACCATGAAAGATATACAAGTTGTTCCATTAGAACAAACAGCGAAGGAGCAGATAGAGAATCTTGATGACGTTTATTCTGAAATGCAAGCCCATATGACGCAGTGGATGCCTGAATTGGATTGGATGAATTTGTCTAAATAGCAATAAGGGTTATTAAAAATAATGGCGGCTAGAATGTTTAACTCTGTCACATCCACTGAGTAAATTAACTAAAGACAGCGATAAAAGTGACCAACTCATGAAAACGCTTGAATCTCTGTTGACTTCATGATGTAGTCGTGATAGATTATATGTGTTAATTAAAAATAATTTATATAATTTTAGGAATGTTACCTATTTGGGCATAACCTGAGCGAAATAGAAGGATGCAATCCCTTTGCGTCTATTCTTATTCGTTCAGGTTTTTTATTTGTAAAAATGATCATCTCATTAGCTCAGAATAAGGAATCATCTTGGAAGTTGTGCATAAAGACATTAAACGGCTGAATTATTCGCCTCTTCACTTTCATCTGTTGTATCTCTAAATAAGCCTTGATTAAATAGTTAAAACCCATGTTGTAAGATTTATGCGTGTTTTCTCGACTGCTGTAACGGTTGGTCAGGAACGGCATTTCTTATATTCAAACAGATAAAGCTTACATGTTTTTTGTCTCAAAAAAAACATTATGTTCGCTTCCCAAAAAAGGAAAGCGCTTCCATTTAAATCCAAAAAAGGATGATGACTAGATTCATGCGCAGAAAATTACTTGTGAAAGGAGGTAAGATTCATTTTGAATGCCAAGCCTTCGTTTGTGAAGCTATTCTGAGCAAAAGAGATATTCATTATATAAAATATAAAAAAGGATGGTAGCTATGAAGAATAAAAAGTTAATTCTTTTTTTAATTGGTTTATTGGCAATAGCAGCAGTATTAGGAGCTTGCACCAATCCATCTTCTGATGATGCAGAGACTGACAGTCCAGAAGAAACGGAAGCAGCAGAGAAAACGGAGACCACGAATAAGAGTGCCACTTCGCTAGAGTCATTATTTGATACTGATATTACAAGCTTGGAAACTGTTAACGTGGTGGATGAAGATATGGAATGGCGCTATTACGATGATGACAAGGACCCAAATGCCGGAACTTGGTATGAAGGTTGGAATAAGCGTAATGGCTGGGCATATCCTGAAGGCTGGTTAGACTGGGGCACCATTCCAATGGAGTTTACAGAAGAAGATTGGCCAACCTATGAAGGAACTGTATTTAGTACCAGCCCCGAAACAGATGGACAAGTGTTAGCGACAACGGAGGATAGTAAAGCAAAAAGTACTTACTTCTTACGCCATACGTTCACACTAACCCAAGAACAAGCGGAGAGTATTTATGCACTTGAAATTACCGCTCGTTACAATGATGCAATGACAATGTATATCAACGGAAGTCCTGTAGGGGGGTTCCACAATATCCCAACTGATAATTATTCTGAAAATATGGAATACGGGGCACAAGAAGAAGTTGCTGATGGGGAATTTATTGAAGAAACCTTTATTGTAGATGACGTTTCAAGTATTACCAATGGTTATGTACCCGGTGAGTATGAAGAAGTTTACGATGAAGAGAATGATATGATAACGCATGAATTAAGTGAAGCAACAACAGATGATGATGGCAACACCTTTATGAACATTACTATCGCTGTTGAATTACATGCGTATGACCCAGATGATAACGAAGCCAGTTTTGAATTAGTGGACGTCATCCTTAATCCGGATGAGACCGAGCTGGCAGCAGACAGTGAAGCTGTGAAGAATGTTTCTGTCAATACAGGGGCAGACGAAGACAGCATTAATTTCACTTGGAATGCTTTATCCTCTGAAACAGGATATGTAGAAGTTGTTGAAGGAACAGATCCTGAAGCATTCTCTATAGAAGATGCCACTGTTTATGAAGCAGATTCCACAGAACTAGCTTATACGAAATTTACAGAGACAGATTATTACACTAACAAAGCAACTGTCGAAGTGGAACGTGATACCGATTACCTCTATCGTGTCGGTAACGAAGACGGCTACTCGCAAGTCTTTCCACTGCGTACACAAGATATCGCGGATGGTTACGAGGCAATTTTCTTAGCAGATGCTCAGATTGGTACCGGCACGATTCCAACCGATGTTTTTGGATGGGAAGAAACATTAGCGCATGCGTTTGAAACTGCGCCAGATGCTAGTATGATTCTAAACGCAGGTGACTTTGTAGATGCACCAGATAAAGAAAGTGAATATGATGCATATTTTGAGCCAGAGATTCTAGCTTCTTATCCAACTGCATCCGCCGTAGGAAATCATGATGTTGCTCCAAACTATAAAAATCACTTTAATGAGCCCAATTTAACGTCATATGGTGAAGATGAGGCAGGCAGTGATTACTACTTCACTTATGGTAATGTTTTATACTTGGTGTTGAATGCCAATAATATGAATAACGAAGAACATGTCCAATTCTTGGAAGAAACAATGGAAGAGACAGCCGATCAAGAATTTGACTGGAAAGTGTTGATGTTCCACCAATCTATTTACGCAGCCGGCAAACAATCGGAGAGTGAGGACGTGCCTATTCGACGTGATGTTTTAGTCCCTGCTATTGATGAGTCAGGCATTGATGTTGTATTAATGGGGCATGATCATGCTTATGCCAGAACCCATCAAATGCATAACTTTGAACCGGTTGAAGATGTTGAATTTGAAGATGAGAATCAGACAGCTGCTGTGAATCCAGAAGGAACATTGTATATAACAAGCAGCTCTGCCAGCGGCAGTAAGTATTATGATTTAGTAGAAGAATACGACTACTTGGCTTTCAGAGAGCAATTTTATGTACCAACCTTCTCTCATATCAGCTTTACTGAAGACACATTTGCGATCACATCTTACCGCACTGATACAATGGAAGAATTTGATTCTTATACGATTAGAAAATCAGAATAGGTTATATAAAAGTCGCGGTTCCTTTCATTCAGGGACCGCGGCTTTTATATTCAATCATCCCTCCTTCTCTGCCGCTAGATTAAAAGAAGTTTAAAATTCATTTTATAAGTATTAAAGATATAATCGCGACAAATGGTGAAAAACTCCGGATAAGAGAATAACTCCTTTTGAAGGAATCTATATTGGCGTATTTTCGGCTGAATATCTTTCTCATTTATCAAAGCTTTAGAGCATTTTTTCCATTCTTCAACCGTCAAACTTCCAAGATAATACTAAAAGTAACCAATTATTAAAAACGCTTAAAAAATTGTTGACTTCCTATAAAAGCCATGGTAAGTTATAGTTGTTAATTAACAACACAATTGTATATACAAATTTAGGAATGTTACCTATTTTGGGCATAACCTGAACGGAATGGAAGGATGCAATCTCTTTGCGTCTATTCTAATTCGTTCAGGTTTTTTATTTGCAATTAGTCATTCAAATATAATTAGAAAGCGGGGAAAAAGATGAAGTACGAGCAGTTAGCTAAAGAGATTATTGAATTAGTCGGCGGCACAGAGAACGTAAATAGCGTAACACACTGTGTGACAAGACTCCGTTTCCGATTAAAGGACTCCCAAAAAGCGGATCGAAAGGCATTAGAGAATCATGAGGATGTCGTCACTGTCCGGGAAAGTTCCGGACAATATCAAGTCGTCATCGGCAACCATGTTCCGGATGTTTACAAAGCAGTCGTTGCTGTAGGCGGGTTCGAAAATGAGAAACAAGAAGATGACAATGAAGCTAAGGATGACGAGAAAAAAGGGTTATTCTCCAGCTTCATCGATATTATTTCGAATATCTTCATCCCAGTTCTTCCTTTACTGATGGCAACAGGTATTATCAAAGGATTTAACTCAATGTTCATCGCGCTGGGCTGGTTAGAAGATACCAGTGGTACGTCGCAAATACTGAATGTGATTGGTGATGGCTTCTTCACATTCTTACCTATATTCTTAGGTTACACAGCCATGAAAAAATTTGGCGGCACACCTTTCCTTGGTATGGCCATTGCTGCTGCGCTTGTTCACCCGAACCTCGCAGGAATCGGAGAAAGCGAACCATTCATGACATTATTCAGCGGGACGATTTTAGAATCACCCGTACAAGTATCCTTTTTAGGAATTCCAATTATCTTAATGAGCTATACCGCTTCCGTGGTACCGATTATTTTATCCACTTACTTTGCGGCGAAAATAGAACGCTGGTTTGCGTCGATTATTCCGCAAGTTGTGAAGTCGTTTATCGTGCCATTCTTAACATTGCTTATCATTGTTCCATTAACATTTATTGTTATTGGTCCTATCGCAACATGGCTGGCACAATCCATTGGATATGCCATCCAAACAGGCTATGAAGCCGTCCCGGTCATTGCCGGTATCGTTGTCGGCGGGTTCTGGCAAGTATTAGTTATTTTCGGTATTCATTGGGGTATTATTCCAATTTATTATAATAACTTAGCTGTGCAAGGGTTTGATATGCTCATCGCGATGACATTTGCTGCTTCCTTCGCACAAATCGGTGCAGTACTTGCTGTCTGGATAAAAACAAAGAATAAAAAACTAAAAAGGCTCAGCTTCCCTGCCTTTATCTCCGGGTTCTTTGGTGTAACAGAGCCTGCGATTTACGGGATTACCCTGCCATTGAAAACACCATTTGTTATGAGCTGTATCGGATCTGCCGCTGGTGGTGCGATTATTGCTATGACAGGTGCAGCGCTTTACAGTGCAGGACCTTTGGGTGTATTTAAAATCCCGACATTTATCCATCCGGAAAACGGCATTGACGGCGGTTTCTGGGGTATGCTGGTATCCATCATTGTAGCATTTATCGTTGCCTTCGTATTAACATACTTCTTCGGACGTATTAATCAAAAAGAAAATACCGAAGCGGTCGTCGGCGATGAAAAAATGCAAGAAGAAGTTCAAGACCAAGCATTGGTTGAAGATGATGTGAAGCAGACCAATCAAGAGATTACCGTCCAAAACGAAAATATTTTAAGCCCTGCAAATGGAGATATCATTCCATTAACGTCCGTTCCTGATGACGTATTCGCTTCCGAAGCAATGGGTAAAGGCGTTGCGGTCCAACCAAGTGAAGGCAGGATGTATGCTCCGGCAAATGGGGTCATTACCACACTCTTTAAAACGAATCACGCTATCGGTATGACCACAGACAATGGCGCAGAAATTCTGATTCATATTGGAATGGATACCGTAGAATTAGATGGAAAATTCTTTGAAGCACGTATGAAGCAAGGGGATACAGTAAAAGCAGGAGATTTGCTGGTTGAATTTGATATCAATCAAATCAAACAGGCTGGATATTCTGTCGTCACCCCTATCGTCATCACGAATACAAAGGCTTATAATGAGCTTGAAATTGTGTCGGGTGATACAATAATGAAAGAAGATGTATTAATTATTACAAAAGTGTAAAAAGAATATTTATAAAAATGCAAGGAGGAATTTTCATGACAAATAACAAACGATTTCCAGAAGGTTTTCTATGGGGCGGCGCTATTGCTGCTAACCAAGTAGAAGGAGCTTATCTTGAAGATGGAAAAGGACTGACAAACGTTGACTTACTCCCTACCGGAGAGAAAAGAAGAGGGATAATGGAAGGCCATATTACCGATCTCAAGCCGAATCCAGAAGATTTCTACCCTAGTCACGAAGCGATTGATTTTTATCACAACTATAAAGAAGATATCGCATTGTTCGCAGAGATGGGCTTCAAATCATTTAGACTCTCTATCTCATGGGCACGTATTTTCCCGAATGGAGATGACGCAGCTCCTAATGAAGCTGGTCTTCAATTTTATGATGATTTGTTTGATGAGTTACGTAAACACAATATTGAACCCGTTGTAACCATCGCACACTTTGATGTACCTGTATCCCTGATTGAACGGTATAACAGCTGGGAAAGCAGAAAACTCGTTGATTTATTTGAAAAATATTCGATTACGATTTTCGAGAGATACAAAGATAAAGTAAAATACTGGATGACATTTAATGAAATCAATATGCTGCTGCACCTTCCATTCATGGGAGCAGGCATCGTCCTTAAAGAAGGAGCTAACCGCGATCAAGTACTTTATCAGGCTGCCCATCACCAGCTTGTAGCAAGCGCCAAAGCGGTAAAAGCATGTCATGAGATTATTCCAGATGCACAAATCGGCTGTATGCTTGCTGCGGGTATGTTCTATCCATATACAAGCAATCCGGATGATGTTTTCAAAGCAATGGAAAAAGACCGTGAATCCTTCTTCTTCATTGATGTGCAGTCACGAGGAGAATACCCGGGCTATGCGAAACGTTTCTTTAAAGATCATAACCTGAATATCAAAATGGAACCGGAAGATGAGCAAATCTTAAAAGACAACACTGTGGATTATATTGGATTTAGCTATTATTCCAGCCGGACAACCAGTACCGACCCTGAAGTTCTAAAAAATGCTACAAGCGGCAATGTCTTTGGTTCCGTTTCGAATCCATATGTTTCTAAATCGGAATGGGGCTGGACCATTGATCCAAAAGGCTTCCGCATTACAGCTAACCAGCTGTACGACCGCTATCAAAAGCCATTGTTTGTTGTAGAAAATGGCCTTGGCGCGAAGGATGAAATAAATGCAGATGGCACTATCACCGACGACTATCGCATCGATTATTTGAAAAAACATCTTAACGAAATGGGAGAAGCAATCGAGGATGGCGTGGACATCATCGGTTATACCAGCTGGGGCCCAATTGATATTGTCAGTGCGTCCACTGGTGAAATGAAAAAACGCTACGGTTATATTTATGTAGACCGTGATAACGAAGGAAACGGCACATTAAGCCGTAAGAAAAAGAAAAGCTTTGACTGGTATAAAAATGTCATTGCGACCAATGGCGAAGAGCTGTAATAACGATAAAACCCCCGAATGGATTTCGGGGGTTTTTTGTGTTTGAAATTCTTATTTTGCAGGTAAAGCTGAAAAAGGAATCGTTATCTTTGCCTGAATTTATCACAGACAGCATCACCAGTGATCCTGCCGCTTTTTTAAATAAAGTAGGCAAATGAAGAAGAAATACCTTACGTATTTTTTTCAATCAACATCCCCAAATATTTTTCAAAATTGACCCCTTCTATTTCAGGAACCTTTTCTTTCGATGAATCCTGGATAGCTTCTTTGAGGAATGCGACAGCAAGCTGTACAGCATTTTCCAGGCTATCTTCACGCATGATGCTCCCCATCATGACGGAAGCAAATAAATCGCCAGTACCTGAATAGCTTTTCCCGTTATACTCCATCTCATGGTAAAACGTTTTATTCTTATCTAAATACAAGTTACCGATAAACTGCTCTTTTGAATCAATTGACGGAGGATTCACGCCAGTAATAATGACTTCAGCACCCGTTGCTTGCTGCAGGTTATTTCCTGCTTCCTTCAACGCTTGTATATAATCCTTGCCATTTGAATAGCTATGTAACTTCTCATAAGATAATCCAGACAATAAACAGCATTCTGTCACATTTGGTGTAATCACATCTGCATGTCTCACTAATTCTTTCATTTCCTCCAATAATCCCCCGGTAAAAATCTTATAGACTTCTCCATCATCCCCCATGACCGGATCTACCAGCAACCTTGTTTCTTTCGTATAAAACGTATCTAAAAAATGAAAAATATTTTTAATTTGCTCTCCGCAAGTTACAAATCCAGTAAATATCCCATCAAATGTTTCCCCGAGCTTGTCCCATTCCTCTGTAAAATAGTTCATTCTAGAAGTGAAATCTTCCCAAAAATAACTCGGATAAGCCGTTTGTGCAGATAAAACTGCTGTTGGCAAAGGGCAGGCTTGAACACCCATGACGGAAAGAACAGGGATTGCAGCAGTTAAAGAGCATTTCCCAAAGGATGATAAATCTTGAAGCACAGCAACTTTTTTCATATGAACCTCCTTGAACGAACTGAAACTTTTTCTATTTTATCATTTGAAGATTGGCTTGTCATTAAAGGTAATAGGCGATATTGGCGGGAACGGATCGTTTATTTCAGATTACATGATCGTTTTCAGCTCATCGTTTAACTGACCCTGTTATTTTTTCATGAATTGACACTTAAAGATAGGTCAATATTCTGCTAAAGTAATAAAAATAATTCAAGTAAGGAAGGTTTAAATATGGAGAATACACCAGCTTATTTAATGACACGTAAAAAAACACAAGACTTAATCATTACTTCTATGCTAATCGCACTCATTTTTATTTCTACCGCATTCCTAAATTTCAGACTGCCGATTGCTGCAAATGGAGGGCTAGTACATATGGGTACAGCTATGCTTTTTATTGCCTCTATTTTATTCGGACCAAAAAAAGGTGCCTTGGCCGGAGCAATCGGAATGGGATTATTTGATATGATCGGGGGCTGGCTATTGTGGACTCCTATAACAATTATAGCGCGCGGGCTGCAAGGTTACATCGTTGGTAAAATTGCCTGGTTTCAAGGCCGCAAAGGAAATAGCATCGCTTTAAACATGACAGCGACAATTGTTTCTGTTCCATTTATGATTGCTATTTATTACATTGGTGAGTCCATTCTATACGGAAACTGGATTACACCACTGGCTTCTATACCTGGGGATATCGTCCAAAGTGTCCTGGGCATTCTGATAGCTATCCCAATTTGCGTTGCTTTAAAGAAGGTTTATTATTTTAAATAAATCAAAGAGGCTGTTGCACAATCGGTTACCTGATCGTACAGCAGCCCCTTTTCCCTTCTCATCTATTTATATAATTGTAGTCCAGCCTAACCCAGACTTTAAATGTCCTCTACTCTGTAACCTTTGTACTTTCCTGCAAAGCTAATAATTGAATAATTGTTCTCATCACGGCATCTTCTTCATTAGAACGCGTGATAAAATTGGCAGTATCTTTTAATTCTTGCACTGCATTTCGAACTGCGAAACTATATGTTGCCCTGTTCATCAATTCTATATCATTATAACCATCACCGAAGGCAATCGTTTCTTCCGGAGAAACATTTAACATCCGCTGCAGCTGTTCGACAGTCGTTCCTTTATGAACATTTGCATCTGCAATATCAATCCAGGCTGCTTCGGAAGCCACAATATAAGCTGATTCAAAAAAAGGTGCTAATTTTTCTCTTGTTTCAAAACAATTCAAGGAAGGGTCATGAATCGTTATCTTAACAAAATCATCCGTTATTTCCTTAAAATCAGCAACCTGCCTGACCTGCGCATAGGACCCTCTGACAATTGCTGCTTCTTCCTGTGAAATGTCCTGTTTAACGACTGCTGCCTCTTTTGTGCATGCAATAATCGTATGCTCCAGACTTATTTCCTCAAGCAGCTGGATAATTTCCAACCCTAATTTATTGCCCAGCAATGATTCATAAACAAATTCACCATTGTGCTTAATTCGTGTGGCACTATCTCCTAAAATCCATAAATCATTTACATCATCACCAAACAGTTCCTCGACACGCTCGCATTGTTTGCCCGTAACAGGAGCAAAAAAAACGTCTTTTTCACGCATTATCTTTTTTACATCATTGTACAAATTTCTATTAAAATCACCGCGGTTATTTAAGAACGTTCCATCCATATCCGTCAGTACTAATTTAATCATGTGAATATCCCCTTACTTTACGCAACTATTACAACGTGGCGGAGATTTGTTTTTATCCATTCATGCAAGAAAAAGTGCAGCATTTTGCTCTGCACTTTTTCTCACCTTTCAAATCCTGGCACCTGTATTAATTCACGCTTACTTCTTCTTGGAAAAATTGAGGAAGATGTGCTTTATGCGCCTCCATCATCTCATCAATAATTTCTTTCGCAATCTTATCACTTGGCGTTAACGGATTAATTGTTAAAGCAAGTACCGCTTTATTATAATCCCCTGTCACAGCTGCCTCTGCTGAAATACGCTCAAAGGACTTAATTTGCTGTACAAGTCCGCGGGCAGCAACAGGAAGATCTCCAACTGCCAATGGAACAGGACCGTCTTTTGTAATCACACAGCTGACTTCAACCGCTGATTCAGCAGGGATACTCGCAATGGCACCACGGTTCATTGTGTTTACTGGTTGAATATCACGTTTGTCATTGTAGATAGATGTAATCAACCGAACTGCTGCATCCGAATAATATGCTCCGCCTCGCTCTTCTAATTGAGGTGGTTTGATACTAAGGTTTTCATCTTTATAAAGTTCAAATAAATCTTTTTCCAATGCCTGAACAACCTCAGCACGTGTCCCCTCTGTCTTAGAGCTTTCGATCGCTTTATCTAACATTTCTTTCGATTTATAATAATACATATGATATGGGCATGTTAAGGCATCTAACGCTTGAATAAATTCAGGCTCCCAGCCCATGCCATCAATATTTTTAACAAAGCTGGAGTTTTCCGGATCAGATAATTTTTCAATTACCTCTTTCTTCACACTCACTCCATCCAGATAAACTTCTAACCCATATACCATATGATTCAGTCCTGCAAAATCAATCCGAATTCGTGAATGATCGACATCTAATAATTTAGCGACCCCCATCTCCATACCAATTGGCACATTACATAGACCGACTACTCTATCAATATTGGAGTAGCGTAATACAGCTTCGGTAACCATGCCGGCCGGGTTCGTAAAGTTGATCAGCCATGCATTCGGGCAAAGCTCTTCCATATCTTTTGTGATTCCCAAAATCACTGGAATTGTACGTAACCCTTTAAACAGTCCGCCAGCTCCATTTGTTTCCTGACCAAGTACACCATACTTCACTGGAATGCGCTCATCCTTAGCACGTGCATCTAAACCGCCGACACGAAATTGAGTTGTTACAAAATCAGCATCCTTGAGAGCCTCTCTGCGGTCCAATGTTAAATGTACATCGATTGGAAGACCAGCCTCTTTGATCATTCGTTTTGCAAGGTTTCCGACAATCTCCAGCTTTTCTTTTCCTGTTTCCACATCAACCAACCACAGTTCACTTAATGGAAATTCATCATACCGTTTAATAAATCCTTCTACTAATTCCGGAGTATAACTTGATCCGCCACCAATTGTTGCAATTTTTATACCTTTTGCCATCCTTTACACCTCCAAAAATTTTAAAAAACATTTCAATCTATTTAACTCTATTAAAGAAGAAACTGAACTTATATATTAATTGTACCAATATTTAATCAGATATAAATAGAAAGGAAGCATTTCGTTTTTAATAACAAGAGAAGTCATTTGTTACAAGGATGTAACAACCTGTGTTATACTTGTTTATAGAGTTAATTTCTTATTAAAAGGAGAAGTGTGCATCATGTTTACACACGAGATGATTGCTTCATTCAATGAGTTAGAGACTTCTTTGTATAACTATATCAGTAAAAATAGTGAAAAGGTTGCTTATATGCGCATTCGCGAGCTTGCTGATGAAACCCATGTATCCACAGCTACTATCCTGCGCTTTTGCAGAAAAATAAATTGTGAAGGTTTTTCCGAATTTAAAGTAAAGCTGAAAATGTATCTGGAAGAAAATAAAAAGACAATTTTAAAGGATACACAGCATGCTGTAACAGAATTTTTTGATCGGACACTGAAGGGCGATATCGAAGAAGACATTAAAGAAGCTGCTAAGCTGGTAAGTAAAGCAGATAGTGTTATTTTCATTGGAATAGGCACCTCAGGGATCCTGGCCGAATATGGGTCAAGGTATTTTTCAAGCTTAGGTAAATTTTCGATGTATATTAAAGACCCGCTTTTCCCGGTCCATTCCAGTCTGCGATATAATAGCACTGTCATTGCTCTATCTGTCTCTGGAGAAACAAATTTTGCAGTTACGCATCTTAATCAAATGAAACAAGAAGGAAGTAAAATTATTAGCATTACCAACAACAAACACTCCACGGTTGCTAAAATATCAGATATCAATATCCCTTACTATGTAACGGAAGAGTGGTTTGAGAACGCAAATATTACCACACAGGTACCTGTGCTTTATATTTTGGAATCAATGGCACATGAGACATATAAGCTGAATGGCTAATGCAAGATAAACTTGAAAGGCGTAGTCGATAACGACAACGCCTTCACAATATTTCTTGTTAAATTATTTCTTGTGCTAAATTAAATCAACGCATCTTCCCCTTTTTCCTGATCAACTAATTTCTTATCATACATTTTAATGAATGGAAGCCAGATCAGAAATGCTACAAAAGCACAAAGCACGGAAACAATTGCCGCCATATAACTTCCGCCTGTACTAATAAATCCGCTGATACCAACTGGAGTAGGCCAAGGCATCATAGCGATAATCGATTCAACAAACCCTAATTTAATTGCCCAATAACCGATGGAAGCTGATACCATTGGAGCTAAGAAGAACGGAATAGCTAAGAATGGATTATAAACTATCGGTAATCCAAATATTAATGGTTCGTTGATATTAAAAATCCCCGGTGCAAGTGCCGCTTTACCTAAAACACTCAATTGCTTCGATTTTGCCATAAATGCAATAAATATACATAAACCTAATGTTGCTCCAGATCCGCCAATCGTTACAAACGCATTATTAAATTCTCCTGCCAGCGGAATGTTCGCTCCATCGATATTAGATTGAATATTGGAAAGAAAGATTGGTGTCAAGAATCCAAATACAATGGTTGCTCCATGGATACCTACAATCCAAAGCGCATGCACAACAAAGTAAATAACCAGTATACCTAACCAGCTGTTTGTAATATTCACTACAAATCCAAACGGAATTGCTACTAATTTAAATATATCCGTGCCTAATGCAATTAAAATACCATTGACCACCAATACAGCAAAGGCAACTAAAAACGCCGGAATCAATGCAGTGAACGATCTGGATACACCCTCTGGTACCGCTTCAGGCATTTTGATAACCCAATTTTTCTTCACACAGAGCCGGTATATTTGCACAGCTAAGACAGACATCAGAATTGCTGTGAATATTCCTGTCGCCCCTAGACGGCTGACACCGTCTTCAACCATTTGCCATCCATGAACTGTTGTATTATTTTCATCAATCTGATGCACGAGAGACATCATGCCATTTTCTAATACGATTTCCGGAATAGTGATGAAAAAGGCAAACATAGATAGTAAAGCTCCGTTTAAAGGACTTAGATTAAGCTCTTCCTCCTCGGCATAAATTTTTGTATATTCGTAACCGATAACAAGACCGAAATAGATTGCTAATATTCCCATCGTTGCTTTATTCGCTAACATATATAAATCACTGATTCTAAAAAATGTATTATCGAAAAAGCCTTGTAAAAATGTAAGTGTCTGCGGCAATACGTTTAACACTAAAAACATCGAACCTACAATTACAAACGGAATCGAAGCCATCCCTGCAGCCATAATGGCACGTACAATACGAAAAGATGCAACTTTCCCCATGGGACCCATCAAATATTTTTCCAAAAAAGCAAATACTTTATTTTCTCCGTTTTCTGAAGCCATCGTACTCCCTCATTTCTTTTTATTAATTGACAGCCCTTTCAAAACTTTTAATTCGTTCATAATGCTTGTCTTCATTATGTTTAATCTGATTTAAACGATAGAGGATCAACGCACTCAGTAATACACCGGCAATCAAAATACTTAAAACCAATATTTTAGATTTCTCTTCCGCTACAAGAAAGGGGAATAATTGATTGAATGATGAAGTAAAGCATGCCGGTACAATTAAAAGCACATTTGTAACAAGTAAAATGGTAAAGCAATACTTTGTATATTTGACAATATTAGAATGATGACCATATATTTTCACTTGCTCGATGGTACTGATAACCAATACAACCATTAATATCAACGGGATAAAATACAGTGATGAATCACTCATCAACAATGACATGAACCAGTATAAATTAGTAAAAAAGAATAATGCGGAAACATATCTAACTAATAAATACCGATTAAAGTACATCGATTTAATACTTAGCTTTTTCCTATTTAGTTCGATTTGTGCCCTCGCATCGTTTTTCATATTCAAACCCCTCATTTATCTTTGTCGAGTTTTTCATATAGATATAACATTTCTAACGCAACTTCTCTTAATGTCATCGTAGTCATTAAATGATCCTGTGCATGAACCATAATAATTTCCATATTGATTGTTTCTCCGGATGAATACTGCTGCAATAACGCCGTTTGGGACTGGTGCGCTAATAATACTTCTTCATTTGCTTCATCCAGCTTGTCTGCAGCATTTTTAAATTCGTTATTTCGCATCATTGCAAAGGCTTCATGTATCATGGTTCTCGATGACCCGCTGTGCAAAATGATTTCAAAGGCTACGCTCTGTATTTGTTCCTGATTCATTGAATATCCCCCTTTATAGTTGATATAAAGCAATATAAATATTTATTAATAACGAATGATTATTCCGGCAGCTCCTGCAAAATTAAATTACCTAATTTTTCTATCCCCATTGGAATCGGAACATACGCTTGAGGCGGAATATTTACCACTGGTTTACCAACGCGATCGCCAGCCTTTTTCAGATTTTGATAATACATTTTTGTTTGTGGACTCACTAAGAATAAATCAAAATCACTATTCTCTATTTTCTTCCCGCCCTCTGTCGCTGAAACAGCATCCACTTCAATATCATGCTCTTTTCCTTTTAGATATTCTGTTGCTTTTTTTGCTAATAAAGAAGATGACATACCACCTGCACAAATAATTAACGCTTTTTTCATTTTACATTCCTCCATGAAATTCTATTTTTTAGCACCTTGCTCTATTTCTATCGTCAGGAAATTCATAAAGGACTTAAACAGCAATCTCATGCCTTTCATCTAGCTTTTACCTTTATAAATTTCTTACTTAAATTATAATATGTAAGCGCATTCAATTACAGAGACTCTTTTTCCGCTGGTACAGGAAATAACTAACACCAAGTTTTGAATAGCACGAAAACACCCCGGACAGTGTTTACCCCGGGGTGTTCTAGTGCTACTCTATTTGATTATCTCAATTAATTGTTCATACGTCTTACATTGCACTATTTCTCTCACCATATTTTTATCGTCCAACAGTTCCATTAATCCCTCATACATTTGTTTTAAATCATTTTTTATATCTTTGCTGATATTTAATTGGACAATTAATTGCACATACTTATCTCCCCATTGAATCGGTTTTTGAAGTGTAACAATTGACCAGAATGTATCCTCCGTCTGCGGTTCAATCGGATGAGGAATGGCAACCATATTGCCAAAACTCGTTGGAGAAAAGCTCTCCCGTTGAAGCACCGATTCCAAATAGTGCGCATCCACTTCTCCATCAGATTCCAGTGCTTCACAGATAAAGCGTAAAACCTCTTCTTTCTCAGCAAAGCCCTTTTGTAGATACGTATATTTTTCCCGCAGATACGTATTGGAAATAACATCTCCCTGAATTACAAAATGATTGATTTTATTTAAATCTGTTTCTCCTAAAATCGTGCTTATATGAATAACAGGGACTGGCATCTTTTTCTCAATCGGAATCGTGCTGATAATAAAATCAATGTTATCAAACGAATGCTGGGATAAATTATAGTATTCGGTTGTACCCATAATATTTAACTGATTCCCAAACTCATTTTGCAGTTTATACATTAAAAGCTGAGCACTGCCCAGGCCAGATGCACAGACAATTAAGCAGCCCGGTACGTCTTCTTTATTCTTCTTTTTTCTTTCCTGCGCTACCTCAATATGAAGCGCCAGGTAACCAACTTCATTCTCATCTATTGCAATGCCCATTCTTTCTTGTACGGCTTGCGCTCCAATTAATGCTGCATCAAAAGATAATCGGTACTTCGATTTGATTTCTTCCAGCATTGGATTTCGAATATTCATCTTGAATTTATATCGGCTTATTGCTGGTTTTAAGTGCAGACTCATCGCCAACAGCAGTTCTTTGTCATCAGCTAAATGAAATCCAAATTCTGCATCAATCCGTTTCAGCATTTCTTTGACCATTTCTTGAATCTCATCATCAATAACAGAAATAACCTCTGTATGATGAATCGAAGAATCGGTAATCTTTGTTCCTTGCAAATGAATCGCCAGGTATGCAATCTCGTGTTCAGTAAAGGAAATATACAGTTTTTCCTGAATAGCATTTGCAATTTCTTGAGCAACTAAAAAAACCTTTGATGTCTCTATTTCTTGAAAATGAGGATGAATCATTTGAACAGAATGACTCTCACGAATCCGCTTACAAGCAATTGCAATATGTGTGATTAGATTTTGCAGGCTAATATCTGAAATAATAATATGATGCTTTCTCAGATTAAACAATACACTGTTTTTAATCATCTCTAACTCTTCTTCAGGTAAAATACCTAACCAGTCAGCCATATTGTCTTTTAAGACAGATTGTTGATTAAACAAATACTCAGAGATGCAGTATCTGATCTGCGTTTCATCGCCTATAATTTTAATCCCATGATACGGCTTATGCTCCAAAGCCAGCTTATACTCTTTCAGTATAGCACGGATATATTTTAAATCATGCTGCAGGGTAGAGCGGCTTATAAACAACTGCTCTGCTAAGTCATCTATTTTAATATAATCGGAGGTCATCAGCAGTTTCTCCATCAGATATTTGACACGATCTGGATGATTTGAGGGAACATCATCTTTTTTGTAATTTGTTTGCTCCTGAATGAATTCATAGAATAAGCGTTCATTCCGAATGGTAAGCTGATAGCCTTTCCCTTTTAAAGATACGATATGTGTCCCGTACGGCTTTAAAAGTTCATTTAATACTTTGATATCATTACGTATCGTTTTAGAACTGACCTGTAATAAGGACGCTATATCCGAACTGGTTAAAGGTTCCTGTGCTAATCGCAGCGCCTCAAGTATCTTTTGTAATCGTGTATTCACGTAATCACTTCCTAGTTAGCACAATATTGAATCTGTCATCCTAAAATTTCTATATATAACGGCTGCCAATAGAGTTTGTGACTATAGTAACAAGTTTATTATATCATACCTTTCTATGGGTCATCTATATTCAAATAATTGCAGCTTAATTAGCAAGCTGACTTTCTCTTCCGTTCATGATTCCTTTTTGCTGTACCTGAAAAGCACCGATTTTCACGGATACGCAAAAAAGTATTGCAGCGCATTTCGATTACGCTGCAATACTTTATTAGAATGTCTCTCTTTTAATAGTTTGTCATATACTGCTCCCGCCCCCGCGGATGAATCGCAGTACGGAACAAAAATGCAGACTGCTGTTCAATAAAAGGAATATCGATACAGAGATTTTTTACCGTGTCTGCTTCAGAATTTAAAAATACATTAGAGAAAAAGAAGTTGGTCAGGAACGCTTAGAATAAAACGAAACGCTTCTGCCTAAAGCCTAGCTTACCACTCCGTATGAAAATGACCTTCTTTATCCACACGCTGATACGTATGCGCTCCAAAATAATCGCGTTGTGCCTGAATCAGGTTGGCGCCGCTTTTGGCAGAACGGTAGCCATCATAATATACCAGCGAAGCATTAAAGCACGGTAATGCTAATCCAGTTTCCATTCCTTTGATAACCACTTTTCGCATCGATGCCTGATAGTTATTCAAAATTGTTTTGAAATATGGAGACAGGAGAAGGTTGGATAATTCTTTGTCTTCCTTAAATGCTTTACTGATTTCATTTAAAATACCGGCACGGATAATGCAGCCGCCGCGGAAAATCAGCGCAATTTCATCCAGCTGCAAATCCCAGTTATACTGCTCTGATGCCTGCTTATATTGATAGAATCCTTGCGCATAGGTAATGATTTTCCCCATAAACAGTGCTTGCCGGACCAGCTCGACCCATTGACCCTTGTCAGCTGCATCTGCTAATTGGTTTGGCCCTGCTAATTCCTGCTCTGCCATCATGCGCTCTTCCTTCACATTGGACAGGAAACGCATAAATACAGATTCCGTAATAATAGATAAAGGTACTCCCGTATCCAGCGCATTTTGACTTGTCCATTTGCCGGTTCCTTTTTGTCCTGATTGATCTAAAATAACATCAACCAGCGGCTTTTTGGTTTCTTCATCCACGTGTGTCAAAATATCAGCTGTGATTTCCATCAGATAGCTTTCCAACTCGCCTTTGTTCCACTCTGCAAAAATAGCGGCAATGTCATCGACATTGAGCCCTAACCTTTCCCGCAGGAATTGATAGGCTTCCGTAATCAGCTGCATATCAGCATACTCGATACCGTTATGCACCATTTTGACGTAATGGCCGGATCCTTCTTTGCCAAGATACGAACAGCACGGCTTGCCATCCACCTGTGCCGCAATTTTTTCCAGAATAGGAGCAACGTGCTGATAGGCTTCTTTATCTCCGCTTGGCATTAATGAAGGACCGTTTAATGCGCCTTCTTCACCGCCGGATACGCCCACACCAATAAAATGAAAACCTTTTTCCTTTAAGTAACCGTATCTGCGGTTAGAGTCCTGGAAATTAGAGTTTCCTCCGTCCATAATAATATCGCCCTGTTCCAGCAAAGGCAGAAGACTATTGATGACGGAGTCTACAACAGCTCCAGCTGTTACCATCAAAAAGATTTTTCTTGGTTTTTCCAGCGAATGGATAAACTGCGTCAGCTCATAATACGCTGTTGTATTCTCATGCGGATGCTTTTCTTGAAATGCTTCCGTCAAATCAGGTGTATAATTATAGACTGCGACCTTTTCACCCTTATTCGCCATATTCAAAGCAAGATTCGCTCCCATGACTCCCAGTCCAAAAACGCCAATTGAATTCATTTTTTCATTCCATTCCTTTCGCCAGGTGTTCAAGCGCTTTATAAAATCAAGAGAGCCCGAACACCTTTCACACAAATATTTCAGTCGAAGCTTAAGACAGAATTCCTGTACTGTCAGCTTGCCCAAGTTTTAAATAACTAAGCTTATTAAAAGCGTAAATACAAGTCCGGATACAGAGATAATCGTTTCCAGTAACGTCCAAGTTGCAAATGTTTCTTTCATCGATAAATTGAAGTATTCCTTAAAAATCCAAAATCCGGTATCGTTTACATGGGAAGCAATCAAACTTCCTGCGCCTGTAGCTAACACCATCAGCGCCAGATTCACATCGGTTCCTTCAATCAACGGAATCACCATTCCAGCAGTTGTTAAAGCTGCCACGGTTGCCGAACCTAAGGAAACCCTTAAAATAGCAGCAATCAGCCACGCAAGCAGAATTGGCGACATATTTGAACCAGAGAAGATATTTGCTACAGCATCACCGACACCGCCGTCAATCAATACTTGTTTTAACGCACCGCCGCCTGCAGTAACTAAAAGAACAATACTAATTCCGCGAACGGATTCCTCTGCTGAACTCATCAATGTTTTCATCGGAATCTTACGTGCAATCCCCATCGTGTAAATCGCAAATAACAGGGAGAGAAGGAGAGCCATTGTCGGGTCTCCAATGACGCGTGCGATTTCAAAAAACAAATTATCTGCAAGTCCGGCAATTTCCTGAACCAGCTGTACAATCGTTGTAACCGCCATCAATATGACTGGAGAAAGTGCAGTCAAGGCACTAATACCAAATCCAGGTGTTTCTTCTTCTTCAAATGTTTTTGTCGTTCCAAGTGATCCAATATTGCCGATTCGTGAAAAAGCATCCGGCACCAATTTCTGAGCTACTTTCGTAAATAACGGTCCGGCGATAATCACCGTCGGAATAGCAATCACAATACCGATAAGCAGCACCATGCCGATATTTGCTTCATATTGCTGTGCAATTACTGTCGGGCCCGGGTGAGGAGGCAGGAATCCATGTGTGACGGATAATGCAGCCGTCATCGGCACACCCAGATATAATAAAGGCAATTTAACTTCTTTAGCAATCTGATACACAATCGGAATTAATAAAACAAGTCCTACTTCAAAGAACAATGCGATACCAATGATAAAAGAAGCAACAACAACAGCCCATTGAATTCGTTTTTTACCAAATACATTAATTAATGTTAAAGCGATACGATGGGCACCGCCGGCATCAGCCAGTAACTTCCCTAGCATTGCACCGAAAACAAAGATAAGCGCAATGTCGCCAAGTGTGCCTCCAAGTCCTCCTTGGACCGTTTCAACAATTTCACCTGGAGACATGCCCAGTGCCAATGCCGTTAGTAAAGAAACAACAATCAATGCAATAAACGTATTTAAGTTCCACTTCATGATTAGCAGCAATAGTGTCACTACTGCCAGCGCAACAATAATAAGCGGATAAATATTTTCCATTATTCTCAGCTCCTATTCTTCATTCTGTTTATTTTCCAGTGATTTCTTTTCCTGATAAGCCGCAATTTGTTCGTATTCCTGTTCAAGCGAACGGGAAATATTGATAAAAATCGGCATTAATTCCTGATACGTTGAAACATGATCCGGGTTCGGTTCATGCTCATGTGTAAAACCAATCAACTCTTCTACTACATCGAAGGAATCAATTTTCCCTTCTGCATACAATCCCAGTAAGCAAGCTCCCAAGCAGGAGGACTCATAGCTTTTCGGAACGATGACATTCTGGTCAAAGATATCAGCCATCATTTGCCGCCACAATTCTGATTTTGAAAAACCGCCCGTTGCTTTAATCGATTTCACCGGCACATCCATTACTTCCACTAATGCCAGAAAAACAGAGTATAAGTTAAAAATAACGCCTTCTAACGCAGCACGTACCATATGCTCTTTTTTATGATTCAATGTTAAACCGATAAAGGAACCGCGGACATTCGCATTCCAAAGCGGTGCACGCTCTCCAGCCAAAAACGGGTGGAATAACAATCCATTTGATCCGGGCTCCACCTGCTTTGCGATAGCAGTTAATACTTCATACGCATCAATGTTTAATCGTTTTGCTGTTTCGACTTCACTTGCAGCAAGCTCATCACGAATCCAGCGCAACACCATGCCGCCATTATTTACCGGCCCGCCGATGACCCAATGATCCTCCGTTAATGCATAGCAAAAAATTCGGCCTTTTTGATCGGTGCGCGGTTTAGGAATAACGGTGCGGATAGCCCCGCTCGTGCCGATGGTAATCGCCACATCTCCTTCTTTTATCGCATTTACGCCAATATTGGACAGCACCCCATCACTTGCTCCAATAATAAATTTCGTTTCTGGTGCAATGCCTAAATCCTCCGCAATCTCCGAATGACAGTTTGTAAAGCTTTCTGTTGTAGGAACAAGTCTTGGGAGTTTATCCGCTGAAATACCAGCCATTTCAAGAGCTCCTTTATCCCAAGCAAGCTCCTCCAAATTCATCATCCCCGTAGCGGAACCAAGAGAATAATCCATCACATAGTCGCCGAAGAATTGATAGAAAACATATTCTTTGATGCCGATGTATTTCTTTGTTTTTTCAGCTGTTTCTGGCTGCTCCTGCTCCAGCCATGTAATTTTGCTAAGCGGAGACATTGGGTGGATGGGGGTTCCCGTTCGCAGGTAAACATCATGGCCGTTCCATTCATTTTTAATTTTCGTTGCCCAATGCGAGCTGCGGTTATCTGCCCAAGTAATGCATGGTGTAATGGCTTTATTATCTTCATCCATTGCAATTAGACTGTGCATTGCGCTGCTGAAAGAAATAAAGGAAAGGTCTTTTTTATCTATCTCTGATTCCTTTACTGTTTCTCGGATAACATGAAGCACCGCCTGATAAATATCGTCCGGATTTTGCTCAGCTGTACGTACATCCGGCGTATGCAAATCATATCCCTGATTACTCTGCGCGATAATTTCACCTGTTTCCCGGTAAAGAACGCCTTTTGTACTTGTTGTGCCAATGTCGACTCCGAGCATAAATTTATGTTGATTCACATTCATCCCTCACTATCTTTTATTAGAAACTGTGTATTGTTATGACATATCCCTCTGCCATTTATTTAATCCATTCACCCTTTTTATATCACTGAAATAAAGGGCTTACAAAACATATAATTTGTTAGTTCGAATACTTGTATACAAGTATCCTAACATGTAATTTCCATCTTGTAAACGCTTTTATTATATTTTTTTCATTTAAATTTAAGAGGTCAATCGTTTCGGGCTGTGAAAGATAGCCATTACAACAGAAAAAAGGACTTTCCTAACCCATCAAGTTAAGTAAGCCCCTTTTTTCGTCACTATATCATTTTATCTTTCGTAATGTAAGTCTTCCCCATTTGATTGAATTACTTTCTTATACCAATCAAATGAATCTTTCTTCGAGCGTTTCATGGTTCCATTACCTTCGTTATCCCGGTCTACATAAATCATGCCGTAGCGTTTCTTCATTTCCCCGGTTGTAAAGGATACAATGTCCATAATTCCCCAAGGAGTATAGCCGATTAAGTCTACGCCATCCTCATTCACAGCCGCTTTTAAAGCTTCGATATGAGCGCCAAGATAATTGATTCTTGCTTCGTCATGAATGGATCCATCTTCTTCGACTGTATCAACCGCTCCAAATCCATTTTCCACAATAAACATCGGCAGCTGATAGCGGTCATAAAAGCGATTCAGCGTGTAACGCAAGCCTGTCGGATCAATTGCCCAGCCCCAGTCGCTGGATTGAATATATGGATTATCAACCCCATGTGGCAGGCCGCCATCCGTTTTTTCTGCAGACTCGTCCGGTTCCACCTCACTGCTTACGGTTGTAGACATGTAATAGCTGAAGCCTAGGTAGTCGACTTTTCCGTTTAAGAGAATCTCATCGTCTCCTTCTTCCATGACAATATTGTAGCCTTTACGTTCGAATTCTTTTAATGCATAGCTTGGATAATATCCGCGCACCTGTACATCCGGGAAGAAATAGCGGTCGCGCATATATTCTTCGGCAAGCATGATATCCTCTGGATTCGAAGTAGATGGATAGATTGGCACGTGAGAAACCATCGCTCCAATTTCAAACGCCGGGTTGATTTCCTTTCCTTTTGCAACAGCCAATGCACTTGCTACCAGCTCATGGTGCGCAGTCTGATACATCACTTCCTTTGCATTTTCCCCTTCTTTTAACAGGACACCTGAATTTGTCCAGAGGAACAGCGGGTTACGGACATCCATTTTATTATTGATTTCATTAAAGGTCATCCAATATTTCACCTTGTTTTTATAACGTTCAAACACAACCTCCGCAAACTTCACAAAACAATCGACCACTTTTCTGCTGCGAAAACCGCCGTATTCGCGCGCTAAGTGCAATGGCATTTCAAAGTGAGATAAGGTGATTACCGGCTCAATACCGTATTTCATAAGCTCGTCAAACACATCGTCATAAAATTGCAGTCCTTCTTCGTTTGGCTCCGCCTCGTCCCCTTTTGGAAAAATGCGGGACCAGCCAATCGATGTACGCAAGCATTTCAGACCCATTTCTGCAAATAACGCAATGTCCTCTTTGTAGTGATGGTAAAAATCCACCGCTTCATGATTTGGATAAAATTCGTCCGTCTCTACCTTATCCGTAATTCTTCTTGGCACACCATTGGCACCAGCAGTCAGTACATCCACTACGCTTGGTCCTTTTCCGCCTTCATTCCAGCCGCCTTCAAATTGATGGGCAGCAAAAGCACCGCCCCATAAGAAATCCTTTGATAATTCACTCATTGTTCTTCCTCCTTCGTTTTATTTAACAACACTAATTAGTCTTTCGCCTGTATTTATTTCTGCTGTACCTTCTACAATCGCTTCCTCATATTCTCCTATATTCGTAATAATAACAGGAGTTATCGTCGGCAGTCCTTTTTCACGGATCATGTCTTGATTAAATGTTATTAACTTATCGCCTTGCTGGACATTTTGCCCATCTTCCACATGAACTGTAAAAGGCTCCCCGTTTAATTCCACTGTCTCCGAACCGACGTGAATCAATAATTCCACACCGCTGTTCGTACGCACTCCAACCGCATGCTTGGAAGGGGCAATGAAAACAATCTTGCCGTCAGCCGGAGAGACCACTTCATTGCTGGATGGTTCTACAGCGACCCCTTGTCCCATAGCACCAGCCCTGAATACGTCATCTGGAACCTCGGATAACGCCATTAGCTTTCCACTTAACGGAGCCGCAATTTCTTCTTCATTTGGAACAGTGTTTTCTGATCCATCTTTCTTTTCAGACTCTCCTTGATCAGAGGCAAGTGCTTCATCTGCTTGTTTTGCTGTATCTTCACCATAACCCAGAATCTGCGTCAACACAATTGGCAGAACAATAGCAATCGCAGCCCCAATCAAAATCCCCCAGATAGACATTGGATATTCGCTGTTAATTGCGTTTACCATTGTTATCGGGCTCGGCAGACCTGCATAAGCGAAATAGCTTGGTCTGAAGAAGCTCGCTACAATCGCTCCAATCGCTCCGGAAATACATCCGTAAATAAATGGGCTCTTAAATCGCAACGTCACCCCGTAAATGGCTGGTTCCGTAATCCCGAATATACCGGTGATCCCTGCTGAGGTACTCACCTTTTTGGTTTCGCTGTTTTTCGTTTTAAGCAGCACACCAATAACAGCTCCGACCTGCGCTACAACGGCGATCGTTTGATAGACCTGGAAAGAATCCATTCCATATTGTTCAAAGTTGAAAAGTACCATTGGCGTAACGCCCCAATGCACTCCGAAAATAACAATAATCTGCCAAAACCCGCCGATGATGGCAGCTGCAAGTGCAGGGAATACATCAACCAGATAATTATATCCGTCCGCAATCGCATTTGCGCCGCCTGTTGTTATTGGTCCGATCACTAGAAGAATGAGCGGTACCATAATCAAAATACTAAAGAACGGTACAAACAAGGGACGAATGACTTCTGGAATTTTCTTGTTCAAGAATTTTTCCACATAGGATAATATCCAAAGTGAACCTCCGGGCATTGAAATACCAGGCATCTTCTGATTACTCAAGAAAGTCGTTCATAAACAGCATCACAAACTTCCCCGATCGTCATACAGATGCATCTTCGGCCAGCGGATAACAAATACGTTATCATCAATCTCGAAGCTTTTCCCCGAATGAAAGGTAAGAGGTTCATTTGGCTATACGAATTGAACCTTTTTCATATAGCTGCAGTGACGTTTATATAATAATTCGCGAAGTTCCTTGTGCCGCTTTTTAGTGTTATTTTTATATTTTTCTACGATAGCAGTAATTTCCGTATCCAAAGCACGGTTTTTTATGACTACGGAAGCGTTATAATCCGCATCAGCCTTATACTTGCACACGGTACAAGTATAAGTTTTGCCTTTACGATTATCCTCGTCAACATGATGACACTTCCCGCACATTTTCGACGTGTAGGCAGGATCTACTGTTTTATAATGGTAGCCATGCCAATCCAGTTTTGCGGTTATTTTTCGCATCAGTTTCCCGCGAATCCAAAAGCTGTCCCGTTTATTCGCTTTCTTGCCCCGATCAAACTTCACAATATCCAGATCCTCAAATATAGGTAAATAACTGTTCGTTGTGATTTCTTCAAATAGACGTTTGACAGCTTGGCTTATCTCGTAATCTACAACCGCATGATAGCGCCTGCGCTCTTTTTGGAGCGACTTTTTACCGTTTAAATTATCGGCTATGTGTTTGATTTTTTTTCGTAATAGTTCTTTTTCAAACTGGTTATCCGTTTTCTTTAATTGTTTTTGATACGCTCTTAATTTATTCCTTAACGAAGAACGGTTGCCCAACTTTTTCTCAAGCGATCCCTCATATACATGGACCATCCTGGAAAAAGAGCCATATTTGGTGTGATTACTGGTGTAAAATAAATCCGTGATTCCTTGATCGATTCCCAGCAGCTCCTCTTGTGCTCTTTTGTTCACCTTTTTCGTGAAAGGGATCCCGATTTTAACTTTTCCATTCACAACTTTGGCAGTCATGGAGCCATTTTTATATTGATTTAATCTCCTTAAACTGTTTTCACTAGTGCTGACTGGTATTTCCACATACTTTTTTTCGTTTAGCAATTTTAAGGATACAACAAAATCTTCTGTCGTAGAATGGGATTTCTCGATTTTAGAAACTCTCGAATCCAATTGTAGTGTAGCCTTATGGACAAAGGGAAGTTTCCAATGATCCAGTTTATCGTAGAATAACGCACGGATGTATTCCCTTTTTGAAGTGCGTTGTTCTTCCGTTAACCTAGATAATATCATGTATGCGTTTTCATAAGTTTTTGCAGCTTGCTTATTTTTGGTGCTTTGCTGCAATGCCCTTAATACAGCTAATTCATTTTCATCCTGAACAGAAGCATTCAAAAGAGATATGAACGATACATAAGGAATTATACCTTTATCATGGTGGAAAATATACCCATATAAATTATTTTTAATTTGCATGAAATGATTATGAAGCAGGCTAACTGCCTGATCAATCGCATTTTGACCATAAGCAGATCCTAATTGATGTGTGTGTCTTACACTTTTTTCAAGTGCACGAATCTTGGGGGCTTGTTTGTTATTATTCATTAAGTCAAGGTAGTACTTGCTGTCATTAGCCATTTCTTTGATAAATCTATTCATCAAATTTGTATAGGCTTGTTCTGTTTCTATCAAACGTTCCAATTTGTTCTTGGTTGGCTTTCCGAATAGAAATACAGATTTTTTCCGATCATTTTTCCCCAAATATGATCACCCTTTCAATTTTTGGTTGTCCATGTATTTCTTAAAAGGATTATCCCATTAGCTCAGAGTAAGTTAGCCATATGAAACACCTTCAGCGAACTTTTGTTCGCAATTTAATTATATCAAACATTAGTTCGTTTGGGAAGCCATGCCATAACTTTCCTTCCATAATTGTTCCATTACTCAGGGAATTACATAAATAACATGGTCTAAAAGTTGGATTCTCTGATATGTATATGCAAACTGGCAAATTGACTGAACAGGAAGCAAGTTATTTGAAATTAAAGAACGGTGAACCTAAGCTCACGATGGAAAGCATCTTCTACCTGACAAATGGAATACCCTTCGATTACTCCAAGGTTACTTACAATTACAATCAATCGCAATTTTTTATTTTAGGTACAGGAATTTAATTCCTTTAGCACATCAAATAAACCTGCTCAAAGCTGTTTTAACAGGTTTCGCAGCAGGTTTATTTCATCCCAGTTTCATGAACAGTAAACCCCGCCATATCGGGATTTCACGTTATTTCTTCCGTTTTTCTTCCGCTATATCCTGCAGTTTAAATTTCTGTATCTTACCTGTTCCCGTCAGCGGCCAATCCGCCGCTTCTACAAACCAGATATAACGCGGGACTTTAAATCGTGCTACATGCTCCCGGCACAGCTTTCGGATTTCCTGCTTCGTGCACGTTTCGCCTTGTTTTAATTCCACAAACGCGGCACCGGTTTCTGTTGTTAATTGATCCGGCACGCCGACGATATAAACTTGATTTACTGCCGGGTGCATGGAAATCACATCCTCTACCTCTTTGGGAGCTACGGTTTCTCCAGATACTTTATACAGATCCTTACTTCTTCCTAACAGCCGAATATAACCTTGTTCATCAATCGTCCCCAGGTCTCCGCTGCGGATATATCCGTCCTCATCCTTGGCAAAAGCTGTCTCTTCCGGCTTTTTATAATACCCTTCTGTTACCACATTTCCCCGCACCGCTAACTCGCCGGCAGAACCGCTTGGCAGTGTTTCTCTTGTATCGGGATCAATCACTTTGTACGTGACACTTTTATCTCCAAACTCCGGATGAGCAGCAGATCCTGCTGTTTTTACTTTCCCGACTGTGGTAGAGATAATCTCCAACGGGGCTCCAATTTCAGTCAGCATCGTAGTAGAGCCCGCTTCTGTCGCGCCACAGCCTGTACCAATTTCGGTCACTTCTAATTCATCTACTGCTCTTTTCCATAACGGGACCGGCGAAGGAGCGGCACAGCATAATAGCGCATAAAGAGACTTTAGATTGGTATGCTTTACTTCCGGACGATTTAATAAGGCAACAAGCATCGATGGAACAGCCAGAAAATCATGAACCTGGTATTTCTCCATCAGCTCCAGTGACTGAAGCGGCTGAAACGCATGACAGGTCACCATCCCTCCTCCTACAAAGGAAGCGGCAAACAAGCCTTCCTGCAGAAAGTAAACATGGTACATCGGCAGCGGAGCATAAATACGTCTTCCTACCTCATATCCTCTGGTTAAGCACGTTGCAAAACCAGAACGGAGCAGCATATCATCCGTCAGCATCACGCCCTTCGGCAAGCCTGTAGAGCCGGAGGTATAAATAATAGCTGCAGTTGTGTCTGGATTATCTGTTTCCTTCCAGCGTTTGTTTAACGCCGTCTCTTCCACTGCTCGTGCACCTTGTAAAAATACTTCCCATGTCATATAGATTTCCGGTACATCTGCTTCTTTGTTGGGAATACAAACTGCTTTAGTAAAAGGGCTCTCTGCATCCGCTTGGAGTTCAGAAACAATATTCTTTAACCCTTCGGCATGATGCTGTTTTCCAGCGTATTGATGCGTAATCAGCCAATTGGTATCGGATTGACGCAGCATATAGGTCAATTCTTCCTTTTGCAGCTGCGTATTCAGCGGGACCATCACTGCTCCTGCCATCGAGGAAGCTACAAATAATGCGACGTATTCCGGTTCATTTTCCATTAAAACTGCGATATGGTCCCCCGGCTTAACGCCTAAATGCAGCATTGCCTTTGTATATTCACGTGCCCGCTCCCACGTTTCCCCATAAGTTACAGCCTGATTCGGCATCATAATCAAAGGATTATCGCTATATTGCTGGCACTGCTTATGAAAATGCGTCGCAATCGTCCGCTTCTCCCAGCTTGGATACATCTTTTCCAGTGCAGCCTGCCGCTCCACTACACTTCCATGGCCTTGCCGTTCTTCTAGCATTCTTATCTCTCCATTTCATTATTCGTTTCCTCTTTTGCCCGATTAACCTTGAGGTGCCTGCCAAATCACAATTCCATTTTGTCCGCCAAAGCCAAAGGAATTGCTCATTGCTGTCTGGATTTGCTGCTTGCGACTTACATTTGGAACAATATCCAGCGGAGCCGCTTCGTCCCTATTTTCTGAATGAAGGGTTGCCGGCAATATTCCCGTCTCTATTGCCTTAATCGATGCAATGCTTTCAATGGCTCCAGCCGCTCCTAATAAATGCCCGACGCTGCCTTTAATGGAGCTGACCGGCATGTTATCCAAATTCTCTCCAAATATCATCTTTAATGCTTTCGTCTCTGCAATATCTCCAGCCGGAGTCGACGTTGCGTGCGCATTAATATAGTCAACCTCCTCCGGTTTTAACTGTGCGGAACGGAGCGCCCGCTCGATTGCCAAAGCGGCGCTTGTTCCTTCCGGGTCAGGAGAGGTGTCATGATACGCATCATTCGAAGCTCCATATCCTTTTAACGTTGCGTATATATGCGCTCCTCTTGCTTTGGCACGCTCCAGCGGTTCCAGAACAAATAAACCTGCTCCTTCTCCCATAACCATTCCTGTCCTCGCTGCATCAAACGGCCGGGACCATGTGGAAATATCTTCCGGACCTTTTGCTGCCAATGCGCCCGCATCACCTAAACCGGATAAAAAGACATTCGACCATAAGCTATCCACGCCTCCAGCAAGAATATAATCCACATCATCACGGAAAAACCAGTAAGCAGATTCTCCGATAGCATTAGCCGAAGCAGCACATGCAGTGACATATGTATTCGACGGACCGCGGAATCCGTATTGAATCGAAATCGTACTTGCCGCTGCATTCGGAATCGATTTAGAAATCATACGCGGTCCGACTCTTTTTGCTTTACCCGTCGCTAATTTTTCAGACGCCTGCTCCAACGACTGAATCCCGCCAAAAGCTGTTCCAATCGCTGTTCCGAATCGATTTCGGTCTACCCCATCTATGAAGGATTCTCCATCATTTTTTAACAATCCGGCATCCTTTAATGCTTCATCTGCTGTTATCAAAGCCAGCTGGGTGAAATAATCCGTATTTCGGATAATCTTTTTAGATAGAAAATCAGACACTTCAAAATCAGGTACACGAGCTCCTGCTTTTGTCCACTTTCGTATATTTTCATCGGTTATTTCCCTTACCGCAGAATGATTCGCAATTAAATTATCCCAAAACGCGGGTACTCCCATGCCAAATGGCGAGACAGCGCCCATCCCCGTTACTGCAATGTCTATCTGTTTCATGCCGCATGCTCCTCTGCATATTTTTTAGACCAAATCTTCCCCTGTGTACATTCTCTATTATAAACATGACCAGCCTACCATTTTAAGCTGCCATATCCTATTCAAAACCTAGTATTATTATAATGTAAGTATATATTTTCCTCAAACCATCCATTCCCAGATTTGTTTAGACTATCAGGTTATCTGTTTTTATTTTCTTACTATAATAAATTGAATTTAATATTAATAGCTACCGCTACATAAAAATTCCCGTTATCGTACAAATGATAACGGGAATTTTAAGGGTTATTTAGAAACAAATTTATTGCCGGCTACCCAAAAGCGATAGGGATAATCTCTGGCCTCTCCAGAATTATCAATACCAATCCGCGGACCGCGATTTATTTTCTCCGGCTTTTTTCCTTCCGCAATAAACAGCGGCGGCTCCTTGAGAGACCGTCCATAATCTCTCATATTAATATCTAAAGCCTGCGATAGTTTGCCCGGCCCGCTTGTTAGATTTTGAAATTTTTTCACTGGACGGCGGGCCATCATCAGATCGATTCCTGTATAAGGCTCCACTGCCCGAATTAATACGCTTTCCGGTACTTCCTTCTCCGCACTGACCACATTAATTAAGCAATGATTATGAATGAGATGCGTATAGGTCATTCCAGCCTCTGCATAGAGAATCTCTGTCCGTTTCGTTCGCCGATTTCCAAATCCATGCGCTGCTCTGTCAGCATTTCCCAGATATGCTTCCGTTTCTACAATATATCCAGCGCTTGTTCCTTCCTCCGTTTGCTTTACTAAAATGCATCCAAGCAATTCTTCTGCTAACTGTAAGGTCGGATACTGATAAAATGCGTCTGGTAATGGGGTTAGATTAGGATCTTGTTTCATCGTATACACTCCTCGTTCTTATATCTCCTCTATAAGTTTACCCCATTTTAGTTAATTGTTAAGCATTCCCCTTTAAATAACTCCACCGTGCCTCTTACGGCGCAAAATATATTTCGGCCCATTCAAGATAATTGAACTATTCTGCAAACAATGAAATAATATAAATAAAACAAATCTGATGAATATACTTTGTCTTTTTCAAGGAGGAATACTGGTATGAGTTCTATAACAGCCCTAAAAACAAAAGAGGAGCGGGTCCAGCTTTTATCCAAAACAGTGGAGCCCTTTGGTGAACGTGTTCGGGAGCTTCCCGACGGCGCTTTTCCATATGAGAACTTTAAAGACTTGCAAGAAATCGGTTACCCGGCACTCACTGTACCTAAGGAAGATGGCGGAGCGGGTATTCCGCTGGATGAACTGCTTACCTATCAGCAAATAATTGCCCGGGCAGACGGTTCCACTGCATTATCTATCGGCTGGCATATGGGAATCATAAAACATTTAGGGGAAAGCAAGCCCTGGGACGAACAGATGTATACGAAGGTAATCAAGGACGTGGTTGAAAATGGTGCATTATTAAACAATTCCGCAACAGAACCGGCAACTGGAAGCCCGACGCGCGGCGGCAAACCGGAAACAACTGCTGTCAAAAAAGACGGTGGCTGGGTGATTACCGGACGAAAAACCTTTACGACGTTATCGCCAATCTTAACTTACTTTGTCGTTAGTGCTTCTATTGATGGAACAGATGACGTCGGTAACTTCCTGGTAAAGCATGATTTGGAAGGTGTTAACGTAGAAGAAACATGGGATTCGATTGCGATGCGCGGTTCTGGCAGCCATGATCTCGTTTTAGAAGAGGTTCATTTAGAGAAAGAAGATCTCGTTGAAATCATATCCAATCAGAAAAGAAAACCAGCAGGCTGGCTCTTGCATATACCGGCATGCTATCTCGGCATCGCACAGGCTGCTCAAAAAGATGCTGTCGCCTTTGCTACAAGCTATTCACCAAACAGTATCAAAGGGACGATTTCCGAGCTGCCGAATGTGAAACAAAAACTGGGTGATTTAGAGCTTCTTTTACTAGAATCTGAATACTTCCTGCATGCCATTGCAGATAAGTGGGATAAAGGCGATGAAGAAACCAGAAATACAATGGGCCCGGAATTAGGAGCAGTCAAGCTGTCTGTCACCAATAAAGCCGTTCAAGGTGTAGACCTTGCCATGCGTGTTGCCGGCGCGCAAAGCCTCAAGCTGAAAAATAATTTTGAACGCTATTACCGTGATGTCCGCGCCGGATTGCATAATCCGCCGATGGATGATATGACGGTGATGCAATTAGCGGATAAGTCGATACGCGAACTGTAAAGCATTCCAGCTAATAATGAAGGAAGAGCATACAGTAATGGAAGGAAGCTGTATGAAAATCTCGTTTCATACAGCTTCTTTTTCTTTGTCTGCATCTTCATCTATAAATTTAAAATATGGAAGCAAGATTCCCAATAAAGAAGTGGTGCTTATCACCATCCCTATCAATAAATATAATGGCCGGACGCCCCACATATCACTTAAGTAACCACCGGCCAGGACACCTAATGGCATCATACATCGAATAATTAACAGCCTCACAGAGAATATTTTCCCCATTAAATGATGCGGGATGATTTTTTGGCAGATTGTCGTATTATGTATCGCGAAAACAGCCATAGCTACTCCGCCAATTACCTCTGTCAGAATCCCCAATAGAATGCTTGTATTAAAAAATAGAAATACAAAGGTCAGCCCGCCGATAAACAAAGCGCCGAGCATGAGTTTTCTCCGGCTTTTATACTTTATCTTACCAACCAAAATAGAACCTAAGATAAAACCAACAGGAAAACCGGCCATAAAATAACCGTATGCTGCGTAGCTTCCAGATAACTCCTCTGTTATATAAGGAAGCGTTGTAACCATTGTCACCCCAACACCAAATTGGACAAAGCCAAGAAATATTCCTAACCAGACAATCACCCGTTTTCTAAAAAAGTAAGTGATACCCTCTGTAAATTCCTTTATCCACGGCGCTCTTGTTTTTTGCTGGATTCTCGTCTCTTGGATAAAAAGCAACGTGAAACCGCTTAACAAAAGCAATGTACTTACTAGAACCATCGTAGGCAAGACACCCAGATATTCAATCACGACTCCCCCTAAAAAAGGAGCGGTAAAGGTCATGAGCCGTGCTGTTCCTTCCAGATAGGCGTTCGCTGTTTCCAATTGCCCCTTTGCCACGATGGAAGGCGTGATTGCCTGATTTGCCGGAACATACAGCGGTGTAATTAAGCCAATGATAATCTGCACGAAATAGACATGCCATGGCAAAAGCGAATCTGTCCATAAAGCAAACAGCGGCACAAGAAAGACAAAGCCTCTTGCCATCTGGGAGAATATCAATATCCACTTGCGGCTCCAGCGGTCAATAAACGGACCGATAAATAATTGGAGCACCAAAGAAGGGATAAAATATAACAGCCACATACTCCCAAGGGCGAGGGTCGAGCCGGTTAATTGATAAATCAAAATGGAGTTACAAAAGGTTCCAAAAGCACCGCCTAGCTCTGAAATTCCATTGCCAATCCATATGGACAGAAAAGATCTATTCTTAAAAATGGACATTTCCTTCTGCTTTATCCCCTTCATTTTTCCAGATACCAGTCAAATTCTTTCGCTAAAAGGGAAAATACATTCTTTTTCAAGCAATATTTGGAATCGCGTATTTCTACGATTTTTGCTGCTCTTAATATTTTTAAATGATGGTGAATCGTCGATTTCCCGATATCTAGTCTTTCTGTCATATCCTGCAGCGTCCTTGGATGTTCAGATAATAATTTAACCATTTTCAAGCGTACCTCGTCACCTAATGCTTTATATTTCTGAACGAGAAAATAATCCGGCATATACCGATCGCTTGGAGACACACTTTCATTCGCAACCGGATAATAAAATACTTTGGTTCCTTCGATATCTGCTTCAATATTCCACGGACGATAAATATATTGAGGAATCAATAAGACGGTGTGGACACTGGGTTCAGGTATATAAGTCACCCCGCCGGTCGCCCATTGCACTAGTTCCTCCGAAGACACTTTCTGCTGCCTCTCTTTTTTTGATTGATAATCCTTTTCTAAAATTGCTTCGGTTTCCTGCTGTTTCTCCTTCCCTACTTCTTGATACCAGCTGTTCATTACCTTTGTCAGATGCTTTTTTAAAGATTCCGCTTCACAGGTACTGATAAATTCGATATATGCTGGAAAGAACGGGTTATGTTCTGTAACACGCATCAGCTCTTTGACTGCCTTTGTCTCTCCTTGCGCAGCCTGCTCCCGGTCGGTCTGATAATGACCTCCGACAAAAGGCAGGCAGATAAACTTCAGCTCTGTATCTGTTAAACCTTGTACATATTGCTCGAACGTTTCTAGACTTGAAAATTCCTGCTGATGAAGTATTTGGAGCAATGCTTTCCACGTATTATTTTTTTCAACAAATTCCAATTCCTCCGATAACGCTGCGGAAATAGATTCTCTTATCTGCATCCAATATTCTTTAGGCTTATCTAATGTATCCAGCAGCCGGGTATTTGTTATTGCCGCAATTCCTAACGCACATTCCCACAAAATAGAATAATGGAGCTTGACTTGATACGTTTCTCTTTCTCTGCTTGTTGTTTGCAGAACATCCACTTGATCACTCCTCGTATGTTATTTATTTTAGTTTAACACATATTCCATAAATATAGAATTTAATATTTTATATTTATGAAATGTATTACATCATCATATAGTGCTATCACGAAGAGCTTTGATTGTATAAAAGATGATATGAGTTAAAAAGAAAAGAATACTCCTGCTCCGCGCTCTCTAGAATCAGCTCTCTTCTAATTTGATACAATTAAAATTTTAAAAACTTGCAGCTTCTATTCATCTCTTTGATATGCCTTTCAAATTAAAAGGTTTATAAAACGCTCGTAAGTGGAAAAATGTTGATACATACTTGGAAACTGAAAAAAGGGAGGAACGTATGATGAAACCGACAGAAATGCAAAAAGGCAGTACACCAAGACAAACACAAGATAAGCAGCCGGGAATTGAATCGAAAATGAACCCGCTCCCGCATCAGCCAACAGATTATACAGGTACAGATAAACTAAGAGGAAAACATGCGCTGATCACCGGCGGTGACAGCGGAATTGGCCGTGCTGTTGCTATTTTATACGCGAAAGAGGGAGCAAATGTTGCCATCTCTTATTTAGATGAGCACGGAGATGCAGAGGAAACGCAAAAGCTAGTCGAAGCAGAGGGCGTCCAATGTCTCCTTCTTCCTGGAGATATCAAAGAAGAAGCTCATTGTATTGATTTAGTCCAAAAAACAGTAGAAGCATTTGGCGGCATCAATATTTTAGTCAATAATGCTGCCATCCAATTTGACCAGGAAAATGTAGAAGATATTCCTTCTGAACAGTTTGAAGAAGTATTCCGCGTGAATTTCTTCTCGCAATTTTATCTGACGAAAGCAGCTGTTCCGCATATGGGACAAGGGGATTCAATCATTAATACCTCTTCCATCAATGCCTATAAAGGAAATGCTACATTAATGGACTATTCGGCAACCAAAGGGGCGATTACTGCTTTCACTAGAAGTATTGCACAAAGTCTTGCTAAAAAAGGAATTCGAGCGAATACCGTCGCTCCTGGACCTGTATGGACACCGTTGATTCCATCTTCATTTGACGAAAAGAAAGTGGAACAATTTGGACAAGATTCTTTAATGGGACGGCCCGGTCAGCCATCAGAGCACGCTTGGCCTTATGTGATGCTTGCCTCCAAGGAAGCTTCTTATATGACTGGACAAGCTATTCATATTAACGGAGGAAGCTGGACATCTTCCTAATAAAAAAACAGCCTGTATTCTCGATAAAAGAATACAGGCTGTTATCTATTTCTATATAAAATCAGTTGAATTTACTTCTACAACTTGTGCTGCTGCATGATCATGAGGCTCTAAATCATTGCTTTCAAATGGATTATCCCCTGTGATCACACCATATGCAATAACTACAGCACATACATAAATAATCCCGATACTTACCCATTTTTTAATCGACATCGATTACGCCTCCCTTTTCAGCTTCAAGCGCTGAAGTCTGAGTGCATTGAGCACGACGGATACGGAGCTGCACGCCATCGCTGCGCCAGCAACCCATGGGGCTAACAGTCCAATCGCAGCAACTGGAATAGATGCAGAATTATAGGCAAAGGCGAAAAATAGATTTTGCTTGATATTCCGCATTGTTTTGGCGCTTAGCTCAATACTGTCAGCCACACTGTGTAAATCACCGCGCATCAGTGTCACATCTGCTGCTTCTATGGCGACATCGGTTCCTGTACCAATTGCCATTCCAATATCGGCAATTGCCAAGGCGGGAGCATCGTTAATACCATCGCCTACCATTGCTACTTTCTTGCCTTCCTGCTGCAGACGTTTAATTTCATCTGCTTTTTGATCTGGCAAGACCTCTGCAATGACACGATCGACACCAACCTCTTTGGCAATGGCCTGCGCTGTTCTTTCATTATCTCCAGTAAGCAGGATGACTTCCAAGTTTTGTTCATGCAAACGTTCAATTGCTTCTTTCGATGTTTCTTTTACTGTATCGGCAACAGCAACCATTCCTGCCAGTGCACCTCTATAACCGATAAGCATTGCCGTTTTTCCTGCTGCTTCAAGCTCCGTCATTTTTTCTTCGATGGAACCAATTTCGATATTTTGCTGCTTCATCAATTTTCGTGTACCAATATAGAGAGGTTCCCCCTCCCAGGTTACTTGAATACCTGCTCCGGGCACCGATTCAAAATCTGTTGTTTCGATTAAATCAATATGCTCTTCTTCTGCACCTTTCACAATGGCTTCTGCGAGCGGATGCTCCGAATGCTTCTCAGCAGAAGCTGCCATTTTTAACAGCTCCTCCTTGGTAATATCTCCTTGAGGAACAACATCTGTCAAAGCAGGCTCTCCTTTAGTGACGGTTCCTGTTTTATCCAGTACAATTGTTTCAATCATACGTGTATTTTCTAGATACTCTCCGCCTTTAAACAGAACGCCTAATTCCGCAGCTCTGCCTGATCCGGCCATAACCGATGTCGGCGTCGCCAGCCCAAGTGCACAGGGACAAGCAATAACCAGGACCGTAATTGCAGGAACTAAAGCTGCGCGTAAATCTCCTGGAGCAACCAAGAAATACCAGACAAGGAATGTCACAACCGCAATACTGACAACTACAGGAACAAAGATTCCAGATACACGGTCTGCTACTCGCTGAATATCCGCTTTGCTTCCCTGCGCTTCCTCTACAACTTTTACAATTTGTGCAAGTGCGGTATCCTTTCCAATTTTCGTGGCCTCGATTGTCAGCATGCCATTTTTATTGATGGTAGAGCCAATTGCCGTATCCCCAATATTTTTATCGATTGGAATACTTTCTCCGGTAATCATTGACTCATCCACAGCTGATTTGCCTTTGACAATCGCGCCATCAACCGGTATTTTCTCTCCTGGATGGACGATAACCTGATCGCCGACAGCTACTTCTTCAATGGCAATTTCCAGCTCTTCCCCGTCACGGATAACACGGGCTGTTTTCGCCTGCATATCTAACAGCTTTTTAATTGCCTGACCGGTACGTCCCTTTGCACGAACCTCGAATAATTTCCCAAGCAGAACTAACGTAATAATCACCGCAGCAGCTTCGAAATAAAGTTCAGGCATGCCAGCTGCGCCATGAATCTGCCACTCTATTCCGAGAAAAATACTATAGAGATAGGCTACCGATGTTCCTAGAGCAACGAGTACATCCATATTCGCGCTTTTATTTCTTAATGCTTTATAAGCTCCTACATAAAACTGCTTCCCTGCAATAAACTGCACGGGAGTGGCCAGCGCTAATTGCACCCATGGATTCATCAGCATATCCGGTGAATAAATAAACGATGTAAAGGAAAAATGCGTCACCATCGTCCATAATAACGGGAGCGTCAAAATAGCGGAGAAGATAAATTTTCCGGTCTGATGACGAATCTCCTCTTCTTTCCGATTTGATGTCTCTTCCTTGGATACCTGAGGTTTAAGGGAATATCCGAGCTTCTTCACAACCTCCATCATATCCTGGGACGTTACTTGATTTTCATTATATTCAACCGCCACATTTTCCAATGCGAAATTGACATTGGCTTCTGTCACGCCATCCATTTTGTTTAAACGTTTCTCAATCCGATTCGCACATGCTGCACACGTCATTCCCTCAACATCAAAGGTCTGCTTTTCATGCTGGACATGATAGCCCAGCTGCTCGATTTTCTTCTCAAAATCCGCTACCGATGTCTGCTCTGGATTATAGTGAATCGTCGATTTTTCGATTGCAAAATTAACATTAGCATCTTCTACACCATCTACCCGCTTCAAGCCTTTTTCAATTCGGGTAGCACAAGCCGCACAGGTCATTCCTTCAATAGGCAATGTGACTTCTTTTTTAGCTTCCATCCAAACCGCCTCCCATACCTATACAGGGTATGTAATCCTTTAAAAAGGAGATCGTGCGGAATCTCTCGCACGACCTTTATTAAAATATCTAGACAAGATGTGTTCCTATTTAAACAACATCATAACCTTGATCTTCAATTGCTTCTGTAATATCGTCCAGCTTAACTTTCCCTTCATCAAAGGCAACATCCACTTTACCTTCCTGAAGATGAACGTTCACTGTATCTACGCCATCCAGACCGCCTACCGCTCCTTCAACAGAACTCACGCAGTGCTGACAAGACATACCTTGAACTTGAATTGTTTCGTTAGCCATTTTTCTAACCTCCCTTACATTCTATATCTATCATAACATACCCCTTATAGGTATTGTCAAGAGAGATGATTGGATTTCTTTTCACGATTAATGGACACCGCAAACTTATCATTGATAGAATAAAAGCAAGCTTTATCAGGAAAGGGAGTGACGTGATGGATAAGAAAAAGCAGAAGCAAATCATGATGCATAACTTAACCGAGAAATCAAAAGCAGCAGCAAGAAAAACAAAGGAAGCAGTGCTTTACGAAGAACATGGCTTTACATATATCGATGCCCAGCTTCCATCCTATAATTTTAATGTCGTTACCTTATCCGAAGATACCCCGCTCCCGCAAGAGGAACATGTTCAAAAAATCATAGCTATGTATGAAAATAAAGGATACCCCATGAATGTATGGGGATGGGAAGACCAACCAGAGATAACCAGTATGTTTAAAAAAGCGGGGTTAGTTGAATACGAAACGGATTATTTAGGAATGATTGCTGATTTGACAGCTTTTCATCCTGGGGGTCCTCATAAAGATTCAACGATGCAATTTAAAAAAGTTACTGCTCCAGAACAACTGATTACTTTCGGTGCAATTCTGGCCAGTCTATATGAGGAGACCGAGGAAGAAATACAAATCAATCATTATTTTCATCGTGCTGCACAGCATAGCTTTACAGATTATAAACAGTCACAGCATTTTCTTGGCTATTACCGGGGCAAACCGGTTGCTATTGGTTCATTATTGTTTACGGAAAACACAGCAGGAATTCATGATATTGCTGTGTTAGAAAGGGAAAGAGGACGCGGATTGGGTACAAAGCTGATGTACCATCTGATAGAGTCTGCTATAGCTGCAGGAGCTGAATATTGCACCCTTCAAGCCTCTCCGGAAGCGGAGGGTATTTATCGAAAGCTCGGCTTTGAAACCATCGGGAAGCTGAAAGTATATGCTAACTTTAAATGAATGTTTTCATACAATAAGCGATCCAACAAGCAATGAATCAACCTGCCCGCCGGATCGCTTTTTGCCGCTTAAGCCGCAGCCAGAAAATCTTTTATCTGTTTTAAATGATGCTCATCATGTTTTGTAAAAATTTTAAGGAAGCTCTCTGCTGAAAATTTCCGCTTTCCGCTTCCGATGGTAAATCTATCATTTTTATCTACCGTTCTAATCTTCTCTAACAGCTGCTTCCTCCGTTCCATAAATAACTCTATTATTTCATCAACGGTTTTTCCCTCAAGTGATTGAATCGCCTTTTCATTCTGCGTATCGTGGTCTGGAAATGCCGGCAGGTTCGCTCCCTGCTGCATTTGGGAAACCATATTATGAAGATTGTAGTCATCCCAATAATACATATGACCAATAATTTCTCTTATCGACCAGGCATCTTCTTTTATAGGAGTGTTCAATGTCTGTTCCTCTACTTTTTTCAGTTCGGAAACAGCGGCTATCGTACTTTCGTATGCAGTAAATACGTTACTCATATTCGTTTCCCCCTCACTTAGTCTATACCTTTCACACGCTTGAAAAAGGTGTCTTCCCGCCTGTCGGAGCAATGAATTCTATATTTGCAGATAATCTAAATCTTATTCTACTTCTGACGCAGGGACATACGATTCTATATGATCATTTAATTGGTCTCCGTTAAAATCTTCTTCCGTAACCATTAATTTATCGCCATCCCGCTCTAATTGAAAGGTGTAAAACGGACCATGGTAATTAAATAACCACGTCAGTTCAGCTGTTTCAACGGCTTCCACTTCCCCTAATAATTCTCCAATTATCTCCGTATCATCCTCTGCGGTTTGTTTCATATAATCAAAATCAATGTCACCATCATCAATCTCCAGATTTACCTTTAAGCGGCTATGTACAGAACCATCTTCTAAAATATCAACGCCGTTTTCCTGAACAGAATACGTCTCCGAACCTGCCACAAGCGCGGAAAATATATCTGATTCTACATCGCCCGGCTGGATTTCTTCCTGCTCTTGCTCTTCTTCTGTACTCTCTTCTCCATCAACGGCAGATTCGCCACTTTCAGCCTGCTCACTTTCCTCTGCCTGTTCATTGTCAGAAGCATTATTCTCATTACCTTCATCATTTCCACACGCAGCCAGTACAAATAAAGCCATTATTCCCGCTGTCATCAAACCAAGTATTTTTTTCATTTTCTTCCTCCCGTCTTTTCCTTTTAAAAATAGCATAGCGAGATTGGAAATCAACAGGGAAAAAGAACTGATTTTTCATTCTATTCTTTTACTTTCTTTCAATAACAATACAATTGTCCTGTGTTTTTACAATACCTAGAAACAGGATTGATACAGCTGATCCATGTATTCTTCGGATAAAAGCTTTAAGGTGATTCTTTCCGTTTTTGACATAACCCTTCTCCTTCAACATTATCTGTTTATTCATTAAATAGGATGGAGGACATCAATAAAAAAGAGAAAACCAAACCCGCCCATCATAGCAGCATGAAGGACAATTTTGATTTTCTCTAAAAGCATTATAGCTGTCTATTCTTTACCTCTAATACAGCTTCCACAGCCTCTTCTATCGTAGAGGTAATCACACCATTCCGCTTAACTAAGCCTACTAAAAATAAATTGCGATAAACAAATTGATTTTCTAAAGCATCTTCCACAAGCGCATCTATCTTTTTCTGATTATCTCTCCCCTGCTGGCGGGTATCCGTAAATACACCAACAATCGGACGTTTCAACATCGAAAAAGCACCAATCTCAGCAGCTACACCAGAATCTATCTCTACACCGTCCAGTACTGCGATTAAAATATCACTCTTTTCCAATTTGGATAAATCCGCTTCTGCAATAATCTCACTATTGGCATAAGCCGTTTTATCATTAATTGCAGCATTTTCCTGCGGGAGATATAAATCTATCTCTGGAACAGCTTCACGAATCGCCTTTGCCAGCTGTTCATTCACATAACGATCGCCCATTGAAAATAACCCATTTGCCAAGTAACCCTTCACTTCAAGCACCTCTTATCTATTTTGATTCCTGCTTATCTTTCATTGCTTACATTCTAACAAAATATGTCTGGTTACAGCTATTTTTCTTCTTGAAACTCTAAATAAATATAAGCCCCTACAATCAACACCGTTAAAATAATACCCAGAAACGCTTGCATATCTACTCCAAGCGGTGTATTTTCCAAAATCAAGGGCGGAAAATTCCAAGCTATTAAAATAACGGGCAATATCCATGTTTTCGCCCAAACAGAGAGCAGTATCGCCGTTGCTGTTACAACTCCTAATAAAATCATACTACCTGCGAATGGAATCGTAACAAGCGACGTTTCCACATAACCATCTATAAAATAAGCCGCTATAAATAAAAGCATGCCTATCACTGCCGGAATAGCGAGCATGGCATATTTTTTAGATTCAGATAACTGATTTCCAGAAGTATACCGCACTGCAAATACAGAACCAATGATAAATAATAGCCCAATAACAACGGTACTCAGGATTCTAAAAAGACTGTACGCTACAATTTCTCCATACAATACCCCGCGTAAGGCGTCCCCAAACAGCATAAAAACAATCGCGCCGATCAGAATATAAGGTATCAGCCAGGATACCGACGGATTCTTTTTTTCATCCACTTCTTTTTTCAGCTTGTCTACATATTCCTGTGGGGATTGATTGGTAATTTGTTCAATCGGCTCATTATTCTGTTCCATCTCATAAAGCTGCTGTGCCAGATTATCTGCAACATCTTCAATATCCGACTGCTCAATCCCTTGAGAAAATAAATACAGCCGCAGTTTTTCGATAAATCGATTACTTTCCGAGCTTAATTTCGTCCGGTCCATGTCTACTCTCCTTTTTGCTTCTATATCAATATGTTTCCACTTTTGATTATTCCATTTACTTTCGGATTGCCAGGAATTCTCTTCTTCCTGTGCATGCCTCATCATATAAGAAAACATCCCTATTCTAAAGGACATGGACGTGTTTTACAAGAAATTTAGAACAGCAGAAATATTCTCTTCTTCCCAAGAAGCAATGCTTCATCCGTATGGTATTAATCAAATAATGCCGGTTTCTCCGGGTCTCTTAAAAATTCAAATAAACGTTTGATTTGTATTTCCGTATTCCGGTTTAATGAAAGATTAGGCAGGTTATCCTCTGCAAAAAAATCAATCCCCTTAGTCTCCATACCTAAGCTGGCTTCCCCGCTGATAATCTCGCACTGAATACATAATTTATAATATTGGTAAGGCTGTGGCGGATGCGCATGCTTATTCGTATCAAAAACAGCGAGCAGCTTCTTGGCTTCAACATGAAACCCCGCTTCTTCCAGAATTTCTTTGGTAACATTTTCTTTTGGCGATTCACCGACATCGCAAAAACCGCCTGGTAACGCCCAAGCATCATCATGTTTTTCACGTACCATTAAAATACGGTCATTCTTGAAAACTACGCCCCGCACATCTACTTTTGGAGTCTGATATCCTGTTTCATTAGCAAATAAATCACGGATAGATTCAAAATTGTGGTCCGTATATTCGTTCATTATCTCGATGCTTAAGGTACGCAGCTGTTCATACCGCTCTTTATCATACATATCATTTGTGAAAGTTAATCCTGCCTGTGCTAACGACTGGATTTGCTTTGCCCACTCTAGCCATTTGTCACTCATCCAACTGCATCCTTTCTCAGATTCATTTTATGTAACCCTTGCTGCACACAGAAAAAACAGCATAGAAAACCTTTCTACACTGCTTCTATTCGTGATTATAGTTGATAATCGACACAAACTCGATCCTGCACGCATTCCTTTACAAATTCGGATACACGGACATGCTCCGGGTGTATTTGATATTGCTGTAACGCCTCTTCCGTTTCAAATTCACTATCCAGAATAATATCACGGTCACTTGTCGCCAGCGGATCAATAATGACTTTGATAGAAACAACACCATCTATCTTCTCTTTTAAACTCTCTAACTCGTTCTTAATTTTCTCTGCATTGGTCTTCTTCTCTGCTTCACTAAAATTTTCACGGTGATTCCATTGTACGATATGTTTAATCATGCCTAACAGCTCCTGTTCATTTTATATACTAAAATTTTATCACATACTGCCCTTTTGGGATATCCATAACATAATTATATTATTCACATATTTTTGAATTATTTGATGCCATTGTCTTTAAATGATAAGGTAAGAACAAAGGATTATTTGCTCAAATTTCTAAAAATTATTAAGAAAGGAAGTACGGCAATGTACAAAACAGCAAGAACAGCAGGTTTTTTACGAACGCTCCTTTTATTCATTGCTTTCGCAGTCTTGATGATTGGATGCAGCTCTAATTCCGATGAAAACAATGAAGACTCGAGCGCCGCAGCAGATCAAAATGAAGAGACGGAAGATACAGCGGCTAACGGTACGGAGGAAGAAGCTACAAATGATGAATCAGAAGGTTCTGAGTTCTATCATGAAATGGGAGAAACATTTGAAATCGAGGGATACAGTTCTGGTGTCCCTGCAGAAATTACCGTTAATGAGATATGGATAGAGGACGGAGATGATCATCAAGCATTTATTGAAGAAAGTATCGCTTCCCCATCAGAGGATGACGCTGTTGCGTTTGTTGATTATACCGTAGAAAATATCGGGGATCGTTCCATTAATATGGGGGACGTTATACCGGAATATGCAGCTCTTAATGGAAGTTTCGACCTTGATTTAAGTTACCCTGAAAACGATACATTCACTGACCAGCTGGCGTCTTTCCAGGAAAGTTTAGACGAAGGCGAATCCATGGATTTGGTCGGAGCTGTTGCGGCAGATGAAAAATCACTCTATGCCGGTGCACTCATGTGGAATTTCATGCAGGATATACCTGAAATTGTTTTCCACACTCCTCAGGATGAGCGCAGAGATCAGATTGGCACTTATGATATTGGAGAAGACATGTATTTAAACGATTATGGAGAAGATACATTTTTCAAGGTGAATATCAGCAATGTGGAAATCAATGAAGGGAATGAAAATCTTGATTTAAGAGATGAAACGGAATCTGTGCTTGCTGTTGATATGACATTTGAAAATCAACTTGATGAAGATGTAACTTTATATCATAAATTTCCACAGCCGCATGTAGAAGGCCTGGTAGATGGTCAAGGAGCAAACAGTTCTAATCACCTTGTAATCGATGGACAACCTGTCGAAGATTTATATGAAGGACCTGAGGGAAAAATTGGTCCAGGTGAAACGCTGGAAGGAACCGTCTATTATGAAATAGTCAGTGATGATGTCGAGGATGTTCAGCTGCTTTTTCCAAATCCATCCCTGCTTACATTTCCGGATTACGGGATGTGGGTTGATTATAATTTGGAGGGTTAACATATCGTAAGGGAAGCATCCTTTATGAATCTCCAAAACAAATATCATCATTATGAAAAACGAGGCGCTCTAAAGCAGCACCTCGTTTTTCACATTTGTGTCCCTTCTAATCCTTTCTCTTTACAGCCATCCAAATCTCACTATATACATTATCCAGATTGCTATAATCTTCTACAAAAGAGATTTCAGGTGCTTCCACTAATTCATAACTGGAGGAAGGAAGCCATTCAGCAGCAATTTTTGCCCATATTTCCTGCATCGTTTGAGGGAACGGTCCTTGTGAAGAGAAAATAGCCCAAGTATGGGCAGGTACCTCCAGCACATCCAGCCCGCCAAACGGTCCTTCTTCGTCTGTCAATACACCAATCATATGCTCTAAATATCCTTCTTCTTTCATTCTGCCTTCATCAAAATGATACGAAGCATTAATTACTTGTCTAGGCTCTAGATTAGCATGTTCATGCATTTTGCCTTTTTGAGATTCCGTAATACTTTGCGCCAGCTTTTCAATTTCCGGATTAACTCCTTCAAACTGCATTGGCACTTTTTTACTGACACCAATTATTTTAAATGCTTCTTTTTCCACAATTCGATAATTCATATCTGCTCCTCCTTGAATCGTTAGTTGGAAGGTTAGTTTCGGAAAAGCTTTAAGTTTGTGCTTTTGCTGATGCTTCACTTCAGAAGGTTTACATCTTGCCCATTCCCGGAATGCGCGGGAGAAACCATCAACAGAATGATAACCATACTTAAAAGCCATATCTGTCACATTAACATCCTCCCGCAGCAGATCAAACATTGCATTGGAAAGCCTCCGATTGCGAATATAGGCTGTGAGAGTCATCCCGGCCAAGAAAGAAAACATTCGCCGGAAATGATAAATCGACGTACCAGTAATTTTTTCAATTTCTTTCTCATCGATTTCTGTATCCAAGTTCTCTTCAATATATTGTAATGCTTCGTTCATGCTGCTTTGCATTTCCTTTCCCTCCTTCCATTGATTCAAGTATAGAGACTTCTTCGGTAAATCACTCGACAAAAAAGAAACGGGTTTTATCGGAAAAACATCGTCAGCTGCCGGATAAGATTACTTTACCCTTTCTGCCATCGGTAAGTGTATCCAATGCCTGCTTTATATCTGCCAAATCATAATTTGCTTTCTCAATACCCAGCAGCAGCTCTTCCTTCTCCACAAGCCTCAAAATTTGCTGGAAGGCCCCCTGCCATTTCCCCTGGCTTACCCCCTTATTCCAATGTCTTAAATGAAAAATATTCATTTTCACTTTATCTGCAAAGCCTCCCCAATCCATCTGCTGTCCAGACAACAAGCCGATACTCAAAAAACGTCCCTGATTGCGCAAACAGCCAGCTAAATCAGAACCAGCACTGCCTCCCAATGAGTCAATCGCCGCATCGGCTCCTTTTCCATTTGTTTTGTCCATCACCATTTCAAAAAGGGATTGGCTTGAGATATCTACCACTTCAGAAGCGCCAAGTTCTAAAAGCTTCTGTGTATGTTTATCATTTCTCACAACTGCAATCAAACGTAAATTTAAAACTCTTGCAAGCTGCGCATATAAATGTCCAATTGCCGACCCACAAGCGTTAACTAACAGCACACTACCTGACTGTAATTTCAATATCTCTGTCAGCGTAACCCACGCCGTCAAAGGATTAATATATAGTTGTGCAGCCTGTATCTTATCAATGGATTCCGGTACAGGTACAGCAAATGCAGCAGGCACCCGGACAAAATCCTGCCATGTCCCCTCTCCCCGTAATGGTAAAACACGCTTGCCTATTAGCTCTTTGCTGACATTAGCACCAACATCCGCTACAACTCCAACGCCTTCGTAGCCCGGAATATAGGGCAGAGGAATTCTGTGTGAATAGCTTCCTCTTACCGGGATTAAGTCTGATGGGTTAATTGGTCTGGCTAACATGCGTACAAGTACTTCTCCTGCTTCAGGGGGAGTGATTTCTTTGTCTGTTATTTTTAATACTTCATTAGGATTACCAAATGAATCACAATAAATATATCTGTTTCGCACTTTAAGATATCCTCTCTTTTAAAACGTTGCCTTCTCCCTATTATAATGGAAAAAGGAACAGCAGACGACTGCCATTCCTTTTGTGTTTCTTCTTATTAAATCGCTTTTCTCTGGAAATACAGATAGCCTCCAATGAAAAACAATAGAAAACTGCCGCCAATCACCATTAATATTTGATTCCAGGGAACAAAAAAGACATCTCCTGTACTTCCGCCAATATTCATCATTAGAAATGGCTGTCCCCACGGATAATATGGGCCAAAACGCTCCGAATTAATAACTAAAATCGTTGGTAATGTAAAAATAACATTTATCGCGAATGGGGCGGCAAAACTTTTAAATGCGATCGAAACCCATAACTGTAAAGCAATTAATGGAAAAGTGGCCAGCCAGCCTCCTACAATCGTTTTCCAGACAATATCCATCGGAAAAGGATCAGTGATCCCCTCTATCATTCCAACCAGATAAATAGAGACCAGATACAATAATTGCATCGCAAACACCAGAAGCAGCAGCAATAGATATTTAGATAGAAAAACTTTTCTCCTTGTCACTGGCAGCGCCAGCAGCTGCTTCCAACCTCCTTCCTGATGCTCGTACCGGCAAATCACACTAGCTAAGACCCCTGAAATTAACGGCAGGAATAAAACAGCGTAGGTAAAATTCATCATTATCAATTTTTCATACCATGGATTGGGTGCCCCTATATCGCCTAGCGGACTGGACATTCCAATAAATAATCCAATCAGCGGTGCCACTAATAGAAGTAGTAGTACTTTTGACTTTCGCAGCTTATACCATTCAGAACTTATTACGGAAAACATTTATTTAACGTCCCTTCTTTTAAAATCAATCATTCCCAGCAAATAAAGCAACACTCCAAAGCCGATTCCTAACAAGGCATTGATATACGTATGACCCCAATCATTAGATAGAGCCGGCCATTTCCACATCATCCAATCAGGTAGAAGCGGAGCAGAATATGCAAAAATAACACCAATCACGCCTAGAGTTACCGGGATAGCCTGATTTTTACTTATCGTAGCCACCCAGAGCTGCAGTCCTAACACCGGCAGCGCAGCAAAGAAAGGTAAAAAACTGTACTCCATTAACCGTAAATACGGAATATCTTCTCCTAATCCCAATGTCAGACCGTAACCAAATACAAACAGGAATAAAAGGACGGAAGACAAAAATAAGATACAGCTGATTACCGTAAACTTAGATAGATATACTGACCGTTTGGATACAGGCAAAGCAACTAACTGCTTCCATGCATTGGTTTCATCTTCAATACTCGACATAAAAGATGTTAAAATCACAATCCCCAAAACAATCGCAAGCGGGGTAAATGTATTGATATTCAAAAGATAGTAAAGCCAGCGATCATCCATCTGCTCAAACAGATAATCTTTTCGCACTCCATAATTGACCATCTGCAATGCCACCACGCCCAAAGGGCCAATCAGACACAACAACCACATACCTTTACGCTTTATCTTTAAAAAATCCGATTGTATCAGTGGAAAAATCATTCTGCATGTTCCTCCTTTGTCATCTCCAAGAAGATATTCTCCAAAGACCGTGTTTCTCCTTGCACCCGATAGATAGAGAAGCCTTGCTGGACGAGGTAGTCAATGGAAGCAGCTACCTGTTCATCGTCCTCCACTTGCAGATTGATATGTTCTTCTCCTAAATCGGCTTTTTGTCCATTGGCAAGCATTGAACGCCAAGCTGCTTCATTATCATTTACCTTTATTTGAATCGAAGCTTGTGCAATTTTACGCATGTTTTCGATAGAATCTTGAAAAATCATTTTCCCTTTCGAAACAACACCAACTCTTGTAGCCATCTGGTCAATCTCAGATAATAAATGGCTGGATATCAATACCGTCATCCCATATTCTTTTGGCAAACTTTGAATCAATTCACGCATTTCAATAATACCGGACGGATCCAGTCCATTTGTAGGCTCATCCAAAATGAGCAGTTCCGGTTGATGCAGCATGGCAGCAGCAATCCCGAGGCGCTGCTTCATTCCAAGGGAAAAACCTTTTACTTTTTTATTCCCAACTCCATGCAGGCGGACCAGCTTCAATACTTCATTTATTCTTTCCTTTGGTGCATGAAGAATTTTTCTGCTTGCTTCTAAATTTTCTTTGGCAGTTAAATGCGGATAATACGAAGGGTTTTCTACCAGCGAACCCACATTTTTCAAAATGTCTATCCGGTTGTTTTTCATATCTTTGCCAAATAATTGAACAGAACCGGAAGTTGGCCGCATCAACCCTAACAGCATACGAATTGTTGTCGTTTTACCAGCCCCGTTAGGACCAAGGAAGCCATAGATTTCTCCCTTTGGTATCTTCATTTCCAAATTTGACACTGCTTTTTCTTTTCCAAATGATTTTGTTAAGTTCTTTGTTTCTACGATATATTCCATGATTATCACCTCTACTTTCAAGGTTAAAGATGGAAGGTTAAAATAAAGTATGTGCTTTGTTTAAAATTTGTTTAAAAAAGCCGGAATTTTTAAGTTATCTTGCTTGGTGAAATGCCAAAAAAAGAGACAGTTTATATCACCCGTCTCTTTTCATTGCAACATCTAAAATACTTTGATGTAATGTATTCCAATTTTTATTATATTTTTTTATATCTTTCGGATTTATCCATATTCTATCTCTCGATTCATGAGCGGCTTTAAATTCATAAATTTGCTGCACATCCATGCGATAAAAAATCTGATAACCAACTTTTGGGTAATGTCCTTCCGAATTCCATTCGATATTTTCGGTATGATTTACTGCGATATATCCTAAAAGCGAACAACTGCCTGTAATATAGCCTTCTTCATAAGCTTCACGTTTAAAACAATCTGCAGGCGCTTCCTCTTTTTCAATATGCCCGCCCGGTATATCCCAGCCCCTGTGATTTAAATTCATCAGGAGCAATTTATTATCATTGAAGCATAAACCGTGTGCACTTGTTATCAATTCCTTTTCTGGAAGTTCGTTAACTTGTATCCAAGTTAATTTTACTTTTCCATTTCCCCAATATACGTAAGCACTTTTCATTATCACTTCTCCCTTAAGAGAATTTCTCTACTCAAAACAAGGCCTAAACATCAGCTCTTTTTACTCTAATAATTTTTATCGTTGTTCCTTCTTCCGTAGAATCCATCTCCCAATCCAGGTCCATACCTTTTACCATCATATCAACAATAGAAAGACCGATCCCAGCACCGTTTTGATTTGTACTCGTCTGCATTCCTTTTCCTTTATCTATAATAACAATGGCATCGTTGTGCCCTGTTGACTCTGTCCGCACTGCGATATATTTGCCATCTGCCGCATGACGCAGCACATTTTGTAACAAATTATCTAAAATCCGGCTGAACCACAATGAATCTACTTTCCACATATTTTGTTCAAAAGGTTCTATGTCAATATCAACTTCAAACCTTTCCTTCTCAAAAACCGGATACCAGGTCGCTAAATATTGGCGGAGAAAACGCATCATATCTATTTCTTTTAATTCCTTCTTATATTTACTCGCCATAAGCAACGTATAAGACATTAAATTTTCGATCAATTTATCCACATCTTCAATAGAGGTTGTCGCCAACTTAAGGGAATGCTTTGCCTCTTTTGGCAAATTCATTTTCTGCAATGTATACGCCTGTGCATTTATTTTAGTTAAAGGTGTTCGTAAATCATGTGACAAATTAGCAATCAGTTCTTTACGCAGTTGTTCCTCTTCTTGTTCACGCTCTCTGCTCTCTCTTAATTCCTGTACCATTTGATTAAAAGACTTCTCTAAATCACCAATCTCATCCTGTTTTTTTTCTTCAATAGGAATCGGTAACCCATCTGTATCTCGAATTTCCATTGCTTCTTGCAGGTGGACAAGACGTTTACGAATTCCTCTGAAAAACCATAGAGATATAAAAATAAACAAAAACACAACACCTATCGTTAACATAACAATAGCCCAGCTATACTGATCAAAAAGGCGTTGTCCTTGAGGCTTCATCGCTTCCCGCTCCAGTTGAAAGACAATAAAGCCATCTTCCTCATTTTCTCCTGCAAAAGCAACAACAGTAAATGGATCATTATTGTAATTTCTTTTTAAGAAATCTGCAGTATAAGTTGCGTCCCATTCCACAGGTAAGTTTTCTTGAAGGTTGCTTTGTACAGACAAAATACCGTTCCCATTCACCCAAAACATAGATGCGTTTGAATAGACCTCCCGCCACTCTTCAAATAGTTGATTCACATCGTCTTCCGATACTACGGCATTGGCTTCCTGATGCCATTTCTCCTCTATTTCTGTAAATGTATTTTTCCCATCCTCCGGTGAATCTGAATCATCTACTAAATTAAAAAAAACAAAAATGATAATGAAGTAGGCTGCTTGTATTAAAAAAATAGCAATGAGGATAATCAATATATATTTCGCTAATAAAGATTTCAAAAACCGCTTCATTTTTTCACCCGATATCCAATCCCGCGAATTGTCTCAATAATTGTTGGTTTCGCCGGATTTGCTTCAATTTTTTCACGCAAATAGCGAATATGCACCATCAGCGTTTTATCTCCTTCCATAAAACGCTCTCCCCATACGCCTTCATAAAGCTGCTCCTTCGTCAAAATTTGATTCAGGTGACGAATGAAATATTGAAACAGTTGATATTGCTTTCCTGTCAACAAAATCTCTTCTGCTGTATGCTTATTGGTAATAACCAATGATTTCGTATCGATTTGCAGATGTCCGATTTCAATCGTGTCCTCTTTCTTTTGGAAACGGCGGAGTAATGCTTCGACTCGCGCAGCTAATTCATCTGGATGAAATGGCTTTGTGACATAATCATCTGCAAAGCTTAAACCTTCAATCTTATCCTCCACAGCTGAACGCGCAGATAACATCACAATTGGTGTGTCTGGGTTTGCTTTTTTTATTCGTTTACCAATAGAGAAACCATCAAGTCCCGGCAACATAATATCTAAAATGGCAAGATCTATATCATTTATATATTTTTCTAATTCATTCCCAGATGTTAGCCAAGTTACTTGATGATCTCTTCCTGTTAAGTCCTCTGTTCCCCATTGCCCGATTTCTTGTTCGTCTTCGATATATAGGATATGTGCCATTTATTCCACCTCATAATCTAATGCATTTCCTTATGGCTGCTTCTTCTTTTCAAGTTTGTTTCTTAAATTAAACATAATTATTCCTTTATAAACAATCATAGCAATTCTGCGAATGAAAAGAAGAGACAATTTCTATTTTTAAACAAAATTTAAACATTAATTTAGCTTTTCTTTCATAATTTATTAAAATTTAATAAGGGGATTATTTTTAAATTACTTGATGAAAAAAGTTAATGAATTTTTTTCATCAAGTAATTTATGATAAAGTATGATTATCTTAAACATTTTAATTTAAAGGACTTTTCACCTTATTTTTATTTGTTTATGCGCTAACCTAAACGAATATAAGTTATTAGGAAGGTTAGCACTTTTCTGGTTTGGAAGCCTTGTTTATATAGGGCATCTGGAGTACGCTGTTTGTATTTATATAAGTGCGTATTTGTAGATTCTGAAGTTCGTATGTTTAAGAGCGATTATCTTTACCCGGTTTTGGCTAAATTATAATAATTACTTTAATAAAAGAAGATGGAGGTCACTGCTGATGGCACCTTTAAACGAAAATCAATTAGAACAGATTCGTCATGAAAGAAAAGAACAGATTATGAGTGCAGCACTTCAAGTTTTTGCAGACAATGGCATTAAGCTGACAAAAATAAGCACGATAGCAAAAGCTGCAAAGGTAAGCCATGGATTAATATATCATTATTTCTCTTCAAAAGAAGAAGTTCTGTATGAAAGCTTAAAATGGGCAACTGCTGTCAATACATCAACTAATTTTTTAGAAAAATTAAAAGAAGATGACCTGTCTCCATCTGAAAAAATTAAAAAATTTGTTCTATATGCATTTTCCTCCACAGACTCCACTTCTAGTTACGTGTTTCGAATTATACAAAATTTGGATAATAAAGAAGAAACTCCGCAAGAAGTTAAAAATTATGTGGATAGTCTTGGGACAATGTATATCAATTTCCTTATACCTCTTATAAAAGAAGGACAAGAATACGGAGAAATTATCCAAGAAGATTCCGAAGAACTTGTCGGGATTTTCCTTACAACTTTATCAGGTGTCATTGCTGATGATATTACATTTTGGCAAGAGGACATGGAGCGCAAAGTAGAAATTTTGCTCAGAATGATTACTACACGATAACCTCTCCCCTGACTTCCAAACCCTAAAATTAAAAACAAAACTCCTCCAAAAAAGATTTGACAAAAGGAGGAGTTTATTATAAATTATTGATTGATTGAATTAGTCAATCAACAAAAAGGAGGTTCTAGTTTGGAAACTGTTATTTCAGTGAAGGATTTAGAAAAAGTATACGGAAATCATTCTGTTTTAAAAGGAATAAGCTTCGAAGTAGAGCGAGGGAGTGTTTTTTCTTTATTGGGGGAAAATGGGGCCGGCAAAACAACTACTGTTCATATACTTTCTACACTCATTTCCGCTACTAGCGGCTCTGTCCTGATTGGAGGATATGATACACGCAAAGATACCGATAACGTAAAAAAACGAATCAGTTTAACTGGACAATACGCTGCTGTAGATGAATTACTGACTGGAAAAGAAAATCTTATGATGATGGGACGCTTGAATCATTTAGACAGACAAACAGTAAAAAAACGAACCGTCGAGCTTTTACATCAGTTTGATTTAGTAAATGCAGCAAATAAATCTGTAAAAACATATTCAGGAGGAATGAGACGACGCCTCGATATCGCAATCAGTCTGCTTGCTTCTCCAGAGGTGATTTTTCTCGATGAACCTACAACTGGACTAGACCCAAGAAGCCGAAACAACATGTGGAAGCTTATCCAAGAACTTTCCAATAAAGGTGTTACGATTTTTCTTACAACGCAGTATTTGGAAGAAGCTGATCAACTCGCTGATAAAATTGCTATTTTACATGAGGGAAAAATTGTAGAACAAGGTCCAGCAGAAGCATTGAAAAAATTAGTGGGTGAGGAAAAACTAGAAATTAACCTTGCTAATCAAAAAGAAAATTGGTCCATTGCCAAGCAGCTTTTGGCTGGAAAAGCAGATGAAAAGAATCTTACTATTCTTGTTCCGTTATCATCCGTAAACAATTTGCGCGAACAATTACAACTCCTTCATGAAAATGGAATTGAACCTGCCTCGATAAGTATTCGTAAACCAACCTTAGATGATGTATTTATGCAGATAACAAAAAACAAAAAGTATGAATAACAGGAAAGGAGCTGATAATTTTATGAATGAATCAAAATGGACTTGGATTATTCTGGATAGTTGGACAATGACACAGCGTACATTAAAACATATTTTCCGAAATATAGAATCACTGATGATGAGTATTGGTCTCCCCATTGCGCTTATGCTTATGTTTGTTTATATTTTTGGTGGTGCAATAGACACAGGAACATCTTATATAAATTACGTTGTTCCAGGCGTTATTGTAACATGTGTCGCTTTTGGGAGTTCGCTTGTTGCTGTAGAAGTTGCTGATGATATGACTGGAGGTTTATTTGAACGCTTTCGTACGATGCCTATCCTTCCCTCCGCTTTATTAGCAGGTCATGTTATTGGAGGAATGGCTAGAAATGGGCTCGCTACAGCCATTACTATTCTCGTAGCAGTTATTATTGGATTCCGACCAACTGCTGGATTATTAGAATGGCTTGGAGTTGTCGGTATTTTAGCATTATTTATGTTCGCTGCTAGTTGGTTATTTGTACTGTTTGGCCTTATTGTAAAAAGTGTAGAGACTGCTAATGCGATAACATTTCCAATGCTTTTCCTCCCCTATTTAAGCAGTGCTTTTGTGCCAACAGAAACCATGCCTAAATGGCTCCATACTTTTGCAGAGAATCAGCCAATGACACCATTTATAGAATCATTACGCAGTTTACTCACTGGAACACCCCTTCATAATAATGTATGGATTACGATTATCTGGTTTATTGGTTTGCTTATTTTTTCTATTATTGGAGCTACAATTGTATTTAATCGCAAGAAAAAGCGTAAATAATAAGTATATTATTTTTCAAGCGAATCTTTAGCTATCATTAGGTACATGATAAAAATAAAGCTAATTTCATCTCGTCATCCAACCAAAAAAACCGCCTCACACAATAATCCACAGGCAATGAGGCGGTTCTAACTCCCTATTCTATTTCCTTAAGCAAACTGCAAAATCCGTTCCGCAGCCTTCCTTGCTCCTGCAATATTTCTGGAAACCGGACCTATCTCCAACTCAGCTAACGCTCCTGCCACAAACAAACCATTCTTCCATTCCAGCGATCTAGGAACAATCGGAAAACCACATGGGGCGCAGGGCAGCTGCATCTGCTCAATTACCGGATCTAACCATTCCTTTCCCGGCATTGCAATGGCTGGACCGGTTGCCAGTAAAATAGCGGTTCCTTCCAGCTTTGCTTCATTTTCCATAAACAGCTGCATACTTCCATCCGTGTCTTCTCTAATCTTTTGAATACAGCCTGTATGAATATCCAGCCTTCCTGCTCTCTTTTGCTTCAATAATTTCAAATATAAATCTCTGGTGATGGAACCTCGATTCCTTGCTTCTTGTATAACCAGCCTTCGTTCCTTATAGCTGGTCAATTTATGATACTTATTCAAATACTTAGGCCCGAGCCATCCTGGATCACTATCAAAATGGTGAACACGTAACGGATGCCGCTTCACCATGGTGACAGAATGAATAGATTCTTTTTGTGTAAGTGCATAGGCAAGATGTGCTGCTGTCATCCCGCCGCCAACTACAATCACATCCCCCGTTTCCGGAAGGCTGCTATCCATTTCAAACACATGATTTATTGCTTTATGATCCTTATACGAGTCAATCCATGAGGGATAATGAGGGGTATGATTCACTCCCATAGCAAGCACCACTCTCTCACTAAAGAAACAACGTCCGTCTTCCACCCAAACCTCCCATCCCTGTTCCGTCCATGACAGTCCGTTTACCACTCCCTGCAGCCAACATTCCATGACGCCTGTTTCTTCTAACAAATCCATACTGTGCTGATTAAACATATCCAAACGCGGTCGCTGATACTGTCCTTTCAAACCCGAGGCATAATTGTTTTCAGAAGAGTATTTTTTTAAACTGTATGGATCCGTATGCAAATGATGTACTAAAGGAGAGCGTAAATATTTCATTTCAATCTTCTCTGTGATTGTGCGCCATCTTTCCAATGGCTGTTTATGTGGATCAATAATCAGTACATCTTTTACCTCTGCTTTTTTCTCTTCAAGCAGCCGGGAAGCAACACAGCTTCCTTGGATTCCTCCACCAATCACTATCCATTTATACATACCTGTTCCTCTCCTTCCCAAAAGCGTAATCATTACGGTTGAAAAAGTTAAAATTTTTTCTTAAGATTCCTCCCTATTTGATTCCCATATCCGCTTCCGAATAGTTGTTTTTCTCTATTACCTTTCATTACAATCCTTCTGTATAAAAATATTTTCTATGTTCATCTTTTTCAAAGGCAGTCGAAACAACATTTGTACAATCAAGCCAACGTGCTTCTGCTTTTATCATTTTCGTTCTTTTCTCTATCTTTATTTCTATTTCTTTTAACACTTCCAAAAGTTCATGTAAGGATAAATTGAACGCTTCAGCTACATGCTTATGAGGAGATTCAGCTCGGATTAAATCTATAAAATGTTCGGGTGTTAGTGCTTTTTCAGAAATCATATTTTCTATATTTATTACTTTTTCATATAATAACTGCTCCTCGTTTGAGAGAAATCGGCTGATCACCTTATTCAAAAGTTTTGCTTCTATGTAGCTTTCCATTTTAAACGCCCCCATAAAATAATTCACCAAAACGTAATCATTACGATTTGTAATGGAAATATTATTAATTTACCATGAAATATAAATAAAAACAATCTCTTTTTCGATAAACCGCTCTCTAACTTCCAACGCTTCCTTACGATATGTATCTATTCCCTAAAAAAGTATCCAAATTCATCTGCTCTGCAAAAAAAGCCATCTTCCACCAATCTAATGGTACAAGACAGCTTTTCATCCTTCACATACTCTCTTAAAAATCTTTCGGATCAAGGCTATGCGTTGAATCTGGGTACTCGATTTCGTCTGCAGCGCTTACAGACATCGTTACACTGAAAAATGCGAATACGGCTAATGCAGCAATTAATAATTTCTTCATCAAATCCCTCCTTTCATATCCAAAACATTTTTTATCTTAAAATAAGCCTGTTTATATTGCTTATTTTGAGAATAGTAGTTAGATAGCAATACATTATAATGTATTAGAAACTCTTTATCATTTTTCTTTTCCAAAAACGGTATGGCAATGGTTTCTAAGTATTCTTTAATATTCTCTTCATTCAACTGTAAATGAAGTACATGAAACTTAATGATATACTCTTCCAATCCCTTTTTTTCTGCCACTTCTTGTCCTTCCGTAATATACTGCATCGCTTTTTCTTTATTCTCCATGCTCAAGTACAATTTTGCTAAGGCATATATTGTTTTCATACTATGTTGTTCTTCTACAGAGACGGAGAAACTTTTTTGATAATAGTCAATTGCTTTTTCAATATCCTTCTTTTTTTCAAAGGCCAGTCCCAGATTATGATAGACCTTCCGAAGTAAATTTTTATCATCCTCTATAACCTTCTCTATACGATCATAATAATCAATCGCTTCGTCATAATTGCCCATCTTAAAGTAGTTAATACCCAGCAAAAAATAACAAACTGTACATTTATCATAGTTCATTTCCTGTAAATACTCATTTAAAGCTTTTTCCAAGTGCTTAATCGATTTATATATGTTACCTTTCCGGTTGTAAACCAAAGAAAGTTCATAGTGAATATCTGCTTTATACGGATAATTTAAAGAGTTTGCCAGCCCCAGGTATAACTCTAATGCAGCATCGTAATCACCTGTTTCATAATAGTATAAGCCACAAACTCTATTAAATAAAGGCATCGTCTTCAAATTACTATAATCTTGTAAAGATTCTGCCTCTTGAAATTTTTCTTCAATTTCCTCTATTGTTGAAAATCTTAAAGCAAATCGCAACTCTATTAAGCTGATCAGCAGTCTGATACCAGGATCTGATGAATTTTCGAAGTCTTCCAAAAATGATTGATAAGCTTCTTTGGCTGCAGCTTGGTCTTCTTTAATCAAATTATAGATATTCTCTGCTTCTTGAACAACCTGATCATTCACCACTTCTTCTATTTGTACTAATTCTTCAGGGGCGATTCCAAACCGTTCAGCAAGCAATTGTAGAATCTCTTCATTAGGAACGACATTACCGTTTTCAATCTTGCTGTAATAGGATACAGAACAAATACCTTCAACAATCTCATGCTGGGTAGAATTCTGCTTATTTCGTAAAAATTTAAGTTTTTGCCCTAAATCCAAAATCCTCTCTCCTCTTCATGAAATTTTTTACCTAGTTTAAATGTAACATAATTTCAATGGGAAGTAGAAGCATTCTTTTAATTTTTAAGGGATATCCTCATAATTATGGTTAATATTCACAAATAATTAAATAAAATGAAATGAATTTGTAAAATTTATAAAAAAAGAACAAGATAACCGCTTCCAGTCATCTTGTTTTTTATAATTAAGAAGCTTGCTTCCAATCAGAGACATCCACTTCAAGCGGAATATTATTAGCACGTGCCTTTGCAGCTGCTTTAAAAAATAGAACTACTAGCAGCGCTGCTCCAATAAAGCCGCCTCCCCATGATATATTCATAGGTAAATTAAAACCGATTGGCTGTGACAAAATATAGGTAATAACCATAATCAGCATAAATGTTCCCGGAATCAATGCGACGAAATAATTTTTTCCTGCAATATAGAGATACATCGAACCAACAAATAGAGCAATTACTGCCGTTGACTGGTTTGCCCAGTTAAAATAGCGCCACAATAATTCAAAATCAATTTGCGTTAAAATCATCGATACTGCAAATAATGGCAAGGCAATCCACAAACGGCTGGAGAACTTTTTCTGTCCAATTTTTAAGTAGTCTGCAATAATCATTCGCGCACTGCGAAATGCTGTATCTCCAGAAGTAATTGGAAGTATGATAACACCCAGCACGGCTAGTGTTCCGCCAATTGCTCCCAGAAGCGTAGTGGAAGCTTCACTTACAATGGCTCCTGGTCCGCCAGCCGCTAAAATGTCATTCAATCCATTATAGCCGTTAAACATGCTCATGGCAGCTGCAGCCCATATCATTGCAATAATCCCTTCTGCAATCATCATGCCATAGAAAATTTTACGTCCTTCTTTTTCTTTTCTGGTTGTCCGCGATATAATCGGTGTTTGTGTAGCATGAAAACCTGATAAAGCACCACATGAAATAGTAAAAAACAATAATGGAAAGATAGCTGCCCCTTCAGGATGAAAATTTTGGAAAGAAAGCTCTGGAATTGGTGCTCCCGTTACTACTAAACCAATCCCAACACCAATTGCACTCAATAAAAGCAATGCTCCAAAATAAGGGTACAGTCTGCCGATAATTTTATCGACTGGAAGCATCGTAGCCAAAATATAGTAAGCAAAAATAAATGCAATAAAGATACCTAGGGCGACACGCCCGTCCGCCAACAAATGAAGCAGACTTGCTGGTGTAGAAACAAATACCGTACCAACCAGCAATAGTAAAAGGACTGCAAAGCCGTTAACGACATGCTTCATAACCTTTCCTAAAAACTTGCTCGCAAGCTCCGGCAGATGCGCTCCCCGATTGCGGATAGAAATCATCCCTGTTAAATAATCGTGGACGGCCCCTGCAAAAATGCATCCCACTGCTATCCAGATAAATGCTGCCGGTCCATATAACGCTCCCATAATCGGACCAAAAACCGGCCCGGTACCAGCAATATTCAAAAGCTGAATCAGCGAATTTTTAGGTGTACTCATCGGAATATAATCCATGCCGTCACCGTTCACATAGGCAGGTGTCGGCCGGCTTTCTTTGACTCCGAAAAGCTTCTCAATAAATTTCCCATACGTAAAATAACCGATAATTAATAAAACAATTCCTGCTAGAAATGTATACAAACTTTCTCCCCCTCTTCCACCATCAATGAATACGTTTTCAATAAGTATAAAATATACAAAGCAGGAGAAGGGGAAATCAGGAACAAAAGGTTATTTTTAAGCGTTATGATGTTCTTTCAAGAAATTAAGATGCATGGAAAGAAAGCATCAGATTTCTAATTTAGCACGTAATGCTTTTATATAATTTCTGCTGACGGAAAGCGTGTCTTTACTTCCTTCTAATTGCAAATGATAAGCGCCATTAAACCATGGAGTTAATCGTTGAATATGCTCCAGATTAACTAAGAAGCTTTTATGAATTCTGAAAAAGCCATACGCTAACAAGCGATTTTCCAGTTCTTTCAGCGGCATTTTGGTATCAAATTCTCCCTGCTTTGTGATTAATTTTGTCCGTTTTTCTATTCGTGACATATATAAAATATCTTTCAGATCTATATAGTGAATATCTCCTTCCACTTCTATCGCCAGCTTTCCACGTTCCTTCCCTTGATTTGTCTGCTCTTTCACACCACGTTTTTTCTCCAGCCGCCCGATTGTTTCTTTCAACAGTTCTTCATCATAAGGCTTCAATAAATAATCTACAGCATCATAGCGAAAAGCCTCTGCAGCAAACTGCGGATATGCTGTAGCAAAAACGACCAGCGGCGGCTTTTTCAGTTCTTGTATCGCCTTCGCTACTTCCATTCCGCTCACTTTTGGCATTTCAACATCTAAGAAAATAACATCCGGTTGATGCTGCATAGTCTTCATGATAGCTTCCTCACCTGATTCTGCTTCTTGAACAGATTGTATTTGCGTGAATTCACTTAGTAAATGCTTTAATTCTTCCCGGTTATATGGTTCATCATCAACGATAAGCACTTGCATTAACTGATCCATTGCTTCTCTTCCTCCTTATGCGACAGGACAAAATAAATATTGGTCCCTTCCTCGTTGGTTCTTACTTGAAGTAACGCTTCCTCGCCAAACAGAATACGCAGCCGCCGATTTACATTGTAAAGCGCTAAGCCATTTCCTGATGTCGAATCTATCGGTGCTTGACGTATTTGATTTGCTGCTTCTTCACTCATCCCCATGCCATTATCCTTAATCCCGATATAAACACTGTCTGGGTGTTTTTTCATCGTAACCTCTAAGACACAATCGCTTTCTTTATCTTTAAACCCATGCATGATTGCATTCTCAACGATTGGCTGCAGGGTTAAAGGCGGAATCACTTCCGATAGCGCCTTCTCATCAATTTGATAATTCACCGTTAACTTATCTTTAAATCTTTCTTCATTCAAGGACAGATAAGCCTGGACCTGTTTTAATTCCTGGTCTAAAGTCGTTATTTTTTGTGTGGTAGCGGATAGATTCTGCCTAATAAAATGAGACAGGGAAATCAGCATTTTCCGAGCTTTCCCCGGATGAAGACGGATAAGTGATACAATTGTATTTAATGTATTAAATAGAAAATGCGGATGAATCTGAGCCTGAAGCGCTTTTATTTCTGCTTCTTTGGCCAGCTGATATACACGTTCTGCCTGACCAATTTCCAGCTGATGACTGATCATGGAGCTTAACCCTGTAATCAATTCCATATTAACGTTGGTCAAGTCATTTTCTGACTGAAAATAAAATTTTAGTGTACCTATAATTTCACCCTGTTCTTTAAGAGGAGCAATCATAACAGCTTCCAGCGGACAATCTGGGTTTGTACAATGAATCGATTCCGCTGTTGCCATTTTGATTTTCCCGCTTGCTATGGTTTCTGCAGTAATTTTTGTCTGAATTGGGTTTTCCTGCTGATGGTGGTCGTGTCCAAGTCCGACATGTGCAAGGATAGCTGTCTTATTTGTGATGGATACAGCGCTTGTGTTTAACTCTTTATGAATAATACGGCAAACTGCCTCTGCTGCTTCTATTTGCAAGCCCTTACGTAAATGCGTCAGTGTCTGATCTGCAATTCTCAACGTTTTTTGAGCCTGTACAGCACCTGCTTTCTCTTCTTCCTTCAATACACTTTTAATAACCAGCAGAACAAGCACTGAGCCGATGCCGTTAGCTAAAATCATTGGCAGCCCAATTAAATTAACTAGAGCCCAAGCCTGCTCTATCGGCCGGGCTAAAGCCAGAATAACCAGCATTTGTACTGCCTCAGCAATCGCCCCCACAAAAAAAGCGGTTTGCAGTTTAATCCGTTTATTTTTCTTATAGAACAGACTTGCAATAATTCCTGCAATCATTGTGGCAACACCACAGGCTATTGCTGTAAACCCTCCCAGCGTAAAGCGATGAACTCCGGCAATCACCCCGGCTCCAATACCAACCTTAGGCCCTCCGAGTAACCCAGCGATAACGATGCCAATAACCCTTGCGTTTGCAATCGCTTCTTCTGACATCAAGTCCGTTGCCCAACGGTTAAATTGCAGGCTGTCCGTATTTACATTCAGCCCTGTATATGTACCGATAATCCCAAAAAAGGCGAAAAAAAGAATAGCTGTAAGATGCTGCTGACGATTCAGCTGATCCTGATAAAACATTTTCCGGAAGAAGCGAAACCTTGTCAGCACAAAGGCTATTGTTACAATAATTCCAACTCTTTCTACTAACGTAATTAATAATTCAAACATGATAATGCTCCCTTCCGTTTTAATCAAATCTCGAAAACGCTCTCATTATTATAGCAGTTTCCTAGATAGTTGAAAATTGGTTATCAATCTACTATCAATAAACCCTTACCGCCTTCCTGTCTACTTAAATTCATCGATGGTAATATAACCGTAACCTTGGCACACAGCTTTAAAATTAATACTTTACCCGCTTTCCATATAATTATCTTTTATTATATACTTTTAAAAAGTGCAAAAAAGGAGTTTCATTATGCCCATCTCAATACATTACCAAACAGCTTCAAAAGAATGGAAGCAGGCAGAAAGTGATGCAACGGTTCCCAGTGATGCCCTTTTTATTTGGTATGATTTTGTACAAGCCAGTACAGAGGAAAGTGAATTGCTTACCACCCAATTTCATTTTGACCCGCTGGCCATTGAGGATACGATTAAAACAGTGTCACGGCCCAAGCTGAAAGAATACCCAGAATACCACTTTTTAGTTTGTCATCTTGTTAATGCAGATGATTATCGCGCACGGGCGGTAAACCTGTTTATGAAAGATCATATTCTTGTAACCTATCATCAGGATGATCTAAACAAGCTGGGCACTATCGGAGAGGAAATTCAAAAACGCTATCCGTCCCAGCCTCTTACTCCGGCAGATGTCGCTTTTGTTATTTTAGATTTTATTGTGGACAGCTATTTTGAATACGTGTACCACGTAGAAGATGAAGTATTTTCCTTTGAAGATCGGCATGTCAATGATACAGCCGATAATAAGCTGATGGAGGACGTCTTTCAAATCCGGGCGGTGATGATTAAATTAAAGCGTGTTATTCTGCCGATGCAGGAATTGATACAGCATTTAAAAGATGAAACAGCCTTCACCAAAACCAAGAAACAGCAGCTCTACCTTCATCATATTGAAGACCATATTATTAAACAAATGAACATCATTAAATCTGCACAGGAAATGACCAGTGATATCCGCGATAATTATGATTCGTTAAGCTCATACCGTTTAAATAATGTAATGAAGATATTAACTCTCGTTTCAGTTATATTTTTGCCGCTCACGTTAATTACCGGTATTTACGGCATGAATTTCTCGCATATGCCGGAGCTGCAATGGGATTATGGGTACGTTGCAGTGCTTGTTGTTATGCTGCTTATCAGCATGGGGTTAATCATTTATTTCAAATTAAAAAAGTGGTTTTAAAGAACAGAAATGATATAGCAGTTAAAATCATGTTTAGCTGCTATATCATCAGTCAAATGTTTTTATCCCGCTTCTGCTTTTGTTTCACCTTAGACAGATGAAAATCATGGATAATCGAAATGATTGGACGTACCAGCATCTGAATGCTTCCGATCACAAACAAAACGGTCCCGGCAAACATTGTATTGTCACTGAAAACAGAAAGCTGCCAGTCAAAAAGACGAGTCCGAGAATCAAATCATTTAACTGATAGAGCAACTTATAAATTGAAGTTACTTTTAATTCGACCCTGCTTACATGCAAATCCAGTTCTTGGTTACTTTTAGGTAATAGCATGCCGCTCCTCCTCCATTTACTGCTGTATGTGTAATCGGAAATCCTTCCCTCTCTTACACGATATTTTTCATGCTATTATTTTAACAAATAACCTACTCCAGAAAGAAAAATAGTTTTGTTAAAAAGGATCAACACCAAAATCTATGGTTGGAAAATATAATTAAATGTGATAAAAGCAACTAGCTAGCGGAGGAAATACACGTAGACTCCTATGGGAAAGCGCAATGGTCTTCGATGGGGCGAGTAATCGCAGTCCCAGTCCCAGTGTGAAGACCCCGCAGAAAAAAAGCGAACTTCTTTTTTTCTACCCGCGGGGCATAAGTGCGACTTTGCTTCTGTCTGCGCCTGACGGCTTGCCAATCAGCAAGTCTTCTTTAAAGGAGATGAGCTCGGGGCCCATGGAAAGCGTAGTGTATTTCCGTAGCGGTCGCTTACAGCAAATTTATATCTACTATGTCACCCATAGATTTTGGTGAAGAGCCGTTAAAAAATAAAAGAAGTTTTTTCGTTACACATATATTTCATCTTTTTAACTATGTTATACTTTTTTGTGTTCTAATTTAGAATGAATGTTTCATTTAAAAATAAATCGTCCAAAGGGAGTCTTCTTCGTGAAATCTTTTGTACTTGGTATATCTGCTTTAATGATTGCCTTATTAACTATCATCAGTATTTTCGTTTACCAAAAATCTGATTTTTTTATAACCTCTCCACCAGGATTTTCTGAAATAGACGATACCACTGTTTCAGCACCTGGAGGACCAGCAGCTGACGCCCTGCGCCCAGTTGATTATGAAGCTTCCATTAGTTATTCCTTGCAAAACGATGAGCTGCGTCTCACCTATAATCAGGGGGAAGATTGGGTGAACGTACCAGTCGAGAAAGAACAGCTATTTTCCGGAGAATATCAAGGAAACAAGCAACAATTGATGGAGCACAGCTATATACTGACGGAAGACCGGGCTGCCTTCTTACATGCAGAATCATCAAATCAACGTCTGCGAAGCATTTTTCTCACTTATTCTTTAGATCAGGGAACGACATGGGAAACGTTTGAAATAACCGATGCTTTTCCAGCAATGCGTTTTAGAAAAGTTGATTTTGTAAATGATCAATTTGGTTATGTCATCGTTTCGGGTGATCGCACGATGTCTCAGGAATTTTCTACCGTCTTCCTAACCCATGACGGCGGAGAAACTTGGGAGGAGACCAATAATTCAGGAGTATCAAGAATGATTGCAGACGGCGGATTTGTAGATGAATCAACAGGTTTTTTATCATTTGGAACCATTGATCCCGCAGAACCAATGCTTTATGTGACACAAAATGGCGGAAATAACTGGGAAGAAGCTGCATTTCATATTCCTGAGGAATACAATCATGTCTTTGTTATCGCCGAAACCCCCGTACAGGAAGAAGACCAATTGACTGTTTTAGTGAACCAGGGCCCTAATGGCGATTATGCCGGCGGTTTCGTAAAAGGAAAATTTGTATCTGAAGACAATGGAGAAACATGGGACTTTTTAGAGGAGGTGGATCCTGATGAAACAGCGTCAGAATAAAGATAGAAAGTGGCAAAAAATCATTGGTGCTATTTTATTACTTCTTGCAATTGGCTTTTTCTGTTTGCAGATGGGCTACCTCTTTATCCGGTCCAGCCGTTTAATTGATTATCTTGATCACAGGCTTTTTTACATTATCAATATCGCCTGTATGGGTTTTCTCACGTCTGGGGTTTTTCTTTTTATTTCCACGACAAGAAGGTTGAAAATCATTGGTTCAGGTATTGTACTTCTTCTCATCGTGGTACAGCTTATCATGCTCTTCAATAGTAATAACCTGATTAAAAGCGTAACAAGTCTGTCTCCCGACCGGAAAAATGTTTTATCTATTAAAGAAAATCTGCAGACGACTGAGGTCGTTTATTATCGGCCTTATTTCGGTATTATTGGTCGGCCGGAAGAAAGACTGCGGTCTCCAGTAAAAGGAGACTTTAAAGTAGAATGGCTGGCTAATGATGCGGCGGCAGTTACGTATCAAACTGTTGATAACAACACGCAGCAATTTATCGCTACCTATGGAGATCGCGGAGGCGGAACGAGCTACTATTATGTAGGTGCTGAGCTTCACGGTACTTGGCAGGGGGAAAACGTACAGCTGGTCAGTGATACAGAAGGGATTTCTATCACAGCTGATGGCGAATCCGAACATTTTGAATGGGACGATATCCATCAGTTCGGAACGCTTGCTATCGTTTTAGAAAAAAACAACGAGGCTGCCTGGACTGTCTCTTTGGATGAAAATTTTCAGGTTAATGAAGATACACCAGAGCGGCAGAATGGAAATATTACATTATATCAAGCCACGATGGATGATAATGAACCGATAGAGCTGACTATGCAGAGAGAATAAAGTAGATGCACTTCGGCTGAGGGAACTATTTTCAGAGAATATGAGTATGAATCTGGAATTTCAAGCCTGCAGATAACCATATGTATCTGCAGGTTCAAGGTTTTTTCGGACATATTATACACTATTCAATTCTCCTATGGCTTTGACAAAATTCCCCTTGTACTTGTCCAGTTTTTCCTGCGCTGTTTCCAACTCAACGCCAAACATCTGCATTAAAATAGCTGCTTTTGTATTACCACCTGCTTTATCATAAACTTGCGCAGCTTCCTTATCATCTGCCTGCGTCAACTCTTTGATAATAGAGACTGCCCTCTTGCGCAGTTTATGATTCTTTGCCTGCAAATTAACCATCAAATTTTCATAGACTTTTCCAGTCCGCACCATTGTTGCTGTGGACAGCATATTTAAAACAAGTTTTTGAGCCGTTCCCGCCTTTAGCCTTGTAGAACCTGTGACAACCTCCGGACCAACGGGGAGTTCGATAGCTATATCCGCATCCTGCGATAGTTTTGTATCCTCGTTGCAAGAAATGCCAATCGTTGAAAGCCCTAATGATTTGGCTTTATACACAGCACCTAATACATAGGGTGTTCCGCCGCTGGATGCAATACCGACAATGACATCTCCTTGTTCTGCAGCCTCCTCTACATCTTTTCCGCCAAGCTGTTCATCATCCTCTGCCCCTTCTACAGCTACACGCAGTGCGCCATCTCCTCCAGCAATAATACCTTGAATGACGTCAGGGGAAACGCCAAAAGTCGGAGGACATTCGGAAGCATCCAGAACACCTAACCTCCCGCTTGTTCCTGCCCCTAAATAAATGACTTTATTCCCTTTTTCTATCGCTGCAACCATTAGCTCTACAGCCCTCTCTATTTGAGGCAGCACGTTCTCAACAACTTCAGGCACCTTCTTATCTTGTTCGTTCATCAATTGTAAGATGTCATAGGTAGATTGTTCATGTAAATGATAGGAATGTTTATTTCTCTTCTCCGTCAGCATATATTAACTCCCTTTCCAAATGTTAATTTTTACTAGGTAAGCAACGTTTCATAAACCATCGTGTGAAACTTTTTTCTGATTTCAGACAATCGATGCTGTCGTCCATAGTGCACCATATTGGTAAGCAGGACCGTAACGATTTCTTCTTTTGGGTCAATCCATAAACTTGTGCCTGTAAATCCAGTATGTCCAAACGAGCCGATGGACCAGGCTGATCCACAAGTTGTTCCAAGCGTTTTATCATATAATACTTCAAAGCCTAAACCTCGATTTTGAATTACATTTTCTTTGATTAACGCCATTGTCTCCGGTCTTAATATCGACTGCTTTTCTGGATACAGCCAATAAGCAGCATAGGTCGCTACATCCGAAATATTAGAAAATAAACCTGCTGAACCGCCAACGCCACCCAAATGATAGGCTTTTTCATCATGTACCTCACCATGAACGTATTTTCCGGAAACTTTTTCTGTCGCAGCAATCTTATTTTTTTCTATTTTGTCAGGAAGAAAGCCTGTGTCTTTCATCCCCCAAGGTTGATACAGCTCCTTATCCGCAAAAATATCCAGCCGCTGGTTTGTTATTGCTTCGACAACTTTTCCTAAAACAATCATGCCAATATCACTATATAAAACCTGAGTCTCTGGCGGGTGAACTGCTGTACAGTTTAAAATTTCCTTCCATACGTCTCTTTGCTGATACCGGTTTTTAACAGATAAATCTGCTGAAACACCTGAGGTATGCTGTAAAAAATGGCGAATGCTGATCTGCTTTTGCGGAAACGCGGGTATATATTTATTTACTGCATCGTCTATATGCAGCTCATTTCGCTCATGTAAAAATAGAATGCTCGGCAGTGTACACATAATTTTTGTTAAAGAAGCCAGGTCAAAGTAAGTCTCTGTAGTAACAGGGATTCTCTTTCCTTCATTATTCAAAAAGGAGCCTGCACTTCGTAACGTTTTTTGTTGTTGATGATGCCTGACAAGATAAACAGCTGCAGGAATCTCATCCTTTGTAACTAATTCCTCTAAATACCGTTCATAAGCCTTCATTTATGGCACCTCTTCTCCCTGTATCTGACAGCATTCGTTTGATTTGTTCCGGCAAATAGCCCTGCTGCTTTAGAACAAGAGCTATACTTCCAATCACTGGGGAATTTTGTGATTTCAAAACATTTAATGAGGGAATTGCAGCTAGTTCCGCTTTCACCTTTTCGACAATGAAATCATTTTGAAAAATGCCTCCTGCCAGTACAAATGAAACAGCCTCGCCCGTTGTTTGAAACAGCCTTTCAAACAACACCTGACCTCGATTCGCTATTTGTTTAGCTGTTTCTTGAATAATTGTTATTGCGATTTCATCTTTCATTTCAGCCGCTTGAAAGACATAGCTTGCGAATGCAGCCACACGCTGTTTTTCAAAATGTTGATAGATTATAGGAATCAATTCTTCTATACAAACGATTTCTTCTCCATCCAAAATAAGGTCTGTCAGCGCAGTTTTTTGTCCCAGCCCGTCTAATTCATTGAATACAGCTATCAAGGCTTGCGAGCCTAAATCATAGCCGCTGCCCGGGTCTCCTCCAATCACGTGACCCCAGCCGCCAACCCGGGCAGTCCTTGATTGATGCACCCCAAGCGTTATTGCTCCTGTTCCGCAGATAGACACAATACCATCTGCGCCGAATGTTTCTGAATAAAGAGCAATGGTTCCATCATGCTCCACAACGATTTCATTAATGGGGAAGCTAGGCGGTGTTGTTTTTTGAAAGTATTCGACCCATTTTTTCCGGTCCGCTTCTCTGCCTAAGCCTGCTATACCCAAACCTAACGATACCTCTGTATTATCCGAAAAATGATTGTGTTCATAAGCCTCGCTTATGATTTGGCTGATGACTTTAGCAGAATGAGTATAGCTGGTACTGTGGGGATTTGCAGCCTCTGCTTCCGTTTCCCATACATGCCCCTCTGTTTTATGAAACAATAACGCTTTCGTTTTCGTTCCACCGCCATCGATTCCCAAGATATACATTTATCATCACCCTTTATGTGGATTCCGAAATTCCTTTTGCAACACTTCTCGTGTCTTATTAAGATAATATAAGGTGGACATAACTTCTTGAAGCAACGCCGGTAAACAAAATATCAATGATATTAAGCTGTGCCATCCGTGATGCAGTTGCTGCACTTCTAACCAGTTCTGACTCAACAGAGGATACATATAAAGGAATATCAGCCATCTCAGACAGAGTATTCTTTCCGTACCTTGTAATCGTTATCACCATTGCATTATTTTTTTTCGCATTTTCAATCGATGAATTGACATGCTTTGTTTCTCCTGAATAAGAAATCCCGACTGCCACATCCTTTTCTGTTAATGTAACGGAGGAGGTCAACTGTAAGTACGCATCTTCAAATGCGGTACAATATTTGTTAATTCTTAAAAATTTCTGCTGTGCGTCCTGTGCAATAACCTGTGAAGCAGCCGCTCCATAGAAATCAATTCGATTTGCCTTATTTAATGCTTCAATGGCTCTCTCCACACTGAATAAATCAAGTATCTTCAATGTCTGCTCAATAGATTGTATGTTTTTCTGTGAAATGATATCCATAATGGAGCTTACCTTTTCCCCTGAGGAAATTTCTGTATTGTGATAGTTGCTCAGCTCACTAGTTTGCAAATTCCCAGCAACTCGCAGCTTTAAATCTTGAAATCCGGATACGCCTATGTTCTTACATAGGCGTATAATAGCTGCTTCGCTGGATCCGCTTCTTTCAGAGAGTTCTTTGATTGACAGCCGACAGCCGGACTGCTTCTTCAGGTTGCTCTAATATATAATTTGCGGCATTTCTTTCAGCTGGTTTGATGATATTCAATGCTTCTCTAATTCGGATTAATCCATCATTATTTCTCATTTTATAAAACCTTTCATTGTTAATTTTTCGACTTGTGCATCGTATAGATTTATTATAGAAGGAAATTTGGATTAACTCCATAAGGAGGAAGCGTTATCTGCCCCAATATAACCGGCTCTCTGGCACCTGTCGCGTTAGGTACATTCGTTTTTTGCTGATGAATGGTCTCATTCGCCAGAACAGCAAATCCGACTGCTTCCTTCTCATCTGCAGTTATCCCTATCTGTTCCGCTGTGTACACATTTTTAGAAGGCAATAAACTCTGGAGCATTGTGATTAATGTCTTATTATTTCCTCCCCCTCCGCTGATAATAATGTCTGTAATATCTGTTTTGGGAAACACAAATTTCTGATAAGCATCCGCAATAGAATATGCCGTGAAATAGGTGGCAGTCGCTACTAAATCCTCGTATGGCAAATCTTTATGGTTCTTGATAACTCGAGAGGTAAACGTTTCTCCAAACTGTTCTCTTCCTGTTGATTTAGGCGGCTGAAGAGCAAAGAAATCATGTTCCATCCATTCTGCTGCGATAGCTTGATGAACCGTTCCTTTTTTCGCAATTGCACCTTCTGCATCATAGCCCACCTGAAACAATTTTCTGCACAGGGCATCAATAATCATATTCCCCGGGCCTGTATCAAATGCATAAATCGTTTCTAAAGATGAATCCTTTTCCATAACCGTACAGTTTCCAATGCCGCCAATGTTTTGTAAAATTCTTCCCTTATGCTGATCTCTATATAATAACCAGTCAATATACGGAATTAAGGGAGCACCTTCCCCTCCAGCAGCAATATCCATCATTCGAAAATTGGAAACAACCATTGTTTTGGTTTCATAAGCAATCACCGAGGAATCTCCTATTTGTAAGGTGGACCGCACCTTGGAGCCATCTGCTTCAGGAATATGATAGACCGTCTGCCCATGAGAGCCGATTAAATCAACATCTTCTAAATTGACCCCAGCCTCTCTGCAAACCCTTTTAACTGCCTCTGCAAAGGAATAGCTTAATTTCACATTTAAGCTGCACAGCTTTTCAACATTTGATTTATCAACGTCCATAGCATCCAATAATTCTTGTTTTAAAGCACCATCATAGGGCCATGAAATGCTTTTTATAATATCGATTTCTGTATCGGTGCCATAACCATCTATTTTTACAAGTGACGCATCCAGACCATCTAAGGAGGTCCCGGACATTAACCCTGCAACCAATTTACTCATGTCATCTCCCCTTTACGAAAGTTTTCATGCTACACAACAGAAAAAGCGCCACAGCCTCCGTCACACTGTTTACCTAAACATCTGATAAGATATCCTTCATTCTTCGCTTATGCTCTTGCCGTAAATGCAAACTTTTCCCATGGCTTTAAATAATCAATTAAGAAAATCTCTTCCTCTCTAATTCTTGCAACTACGTTGGATTTACCGGAATTGACCATATCTTTTAAAGCAATCTGCAATTCTCCGGCATACTGTTGATTTGAACTACCCCCACTTAGCAACCTTAACGATTGATTGAAGTGGGAGATTCCTAAGAACACCGACCCATTGGTCAGTTATGGATTAGGCTAGCCCCGAAGTTCCTGCGGTTATTCGCAATGCTTCTTTACGAAGATTCCTGCTTGCATTCCTATCTCTTTGGTGATGGCATTGACAGATATCACACGTCCATGCACGCAAAGCAAGATCTTTAACGTCTTGGTTTTGGTGTCCACAATGAGAACATAACTGACTGGATGGATAGCTTTTCGAAACTACAACAACCTGCTTTCCATACCAGGCCGCTTTATATTCCAGCATCGTTTGGAACGCTGACCAGGATACATCGTTAATTGCTTTTGCAAGATTTCGATTTTTTAACATGTTTTTCACAGACAAATCTTCTATCCCGATGATATCGTGGTTATTGACTATCTCGGTGGAGATTTTATCTAACATATCTTTTCTTTTATTCGCAATCTTTTCATGAATCCGGGCTACTTTTCGTTTTTGTTTCTGCCAATTTGCTGAGCCTACCTGTCTCCTGCACAGAATCACTTGCGCTTTTGCCAGCTTTTTTTCTAATGTCTGGAAAAATCTTGGATTTTCATACACCGTCCCATTGGAAAGAGTTGCAAAATCGGTTAATCCGACATCGATGCCTACAGAGGAACCTGTCTTTTCATCGTATGCAACTTCCGTTTCCGCTACAATCGAAACAAAGTACTTTCCTGATGTGTTGCGCCTAACTGTTACATTGATAATACGCCCTTCCACTTCCCGACTTTTGGCAAAACGGACAAGCCCGAGTTTGGGCAGTTTGATATGTTTATCCAATACAGCAATATTTCCATTGACATATTTGGTTGTATACGATTGAATAGGGTTCTTCTTTGATTTAAAACGAGGAGCCTTGTTCTGTTTCTTGTAATAACGTGTATAGGAATCGTTCACGTTTTCAACGGCTTTTTGAAGGGCNCGTTTTCTTCAATTCTGGAACCGCTTTGATTGCCTTATTTTTATTGAAAAATTCGCCCTTCCAATTATTTTGAAGAAGCTGTCCGTTTTGTACCATTTCATTCACCGTATGCCAATAGTGATCTTTTTCTTTTTGTTTTCCTGTAAAATAGTTGTGGACAAAGCGGGAGCAGCCGATTGTCTTATGGATGAAGGTGATTTGTTTTTTGTTCGGATAGATACGAAAACAAAATGCTTTTTTTACATTCATAGCTTCTTACCTCCTCCTGTCTATTATATCAGAAGAAGGATGGATCCGGAACGTTCGTTCGATTCAATGTTGGACAGTCGAGACACTCAAAAGCAATCTTTTGTACATGGGAGATTCATCTCCCCCTTACCTCTACGCGCTTGAAGAGGGAGTTTTCTCTCCTTTTTTGATAAATCACTTTCGATAATGATATCCCCTCTTTTTATATCCGGCGTATGATGGGCCGGGAAGGAAAGCCCGCGATTTTTCACTCTGCTCTGCGTAGAACGGATCATATAATCAGAAACGTCTCCCCGATAATAATGCGGCTCATGAAAGATAATTTCCTTTTCCAAATCACTTGCAGCAGAAACCGTATCGACAGTAAACATCATTTTCTCCTTGTTTATCTCACTGAGGCGCTCCATTTCCGCTTCAGATGCATACGCATTACTGATAATGACATTATCAATAACGTTTGTGGCAAATAAATGCTTTGCCTGCACGTCAATTGGCAATTCACGAAGCATTTCAACTGTCGGCAGACCCTCTACAATTGGCCAAGGCCCAAAAGCAGCAGCATTGGAAGAGACAAAAGCTGCTGTTCTCAAACCATGCTGTTTAAATCTTTGGCTGTATTCTATAAAAATTCATAGAAAAGCCCGGCATAGCGATGCGGGTAAAAGTTATGGCATCCTGTCAATTTAGATAGATTAAGCTGATAGCTTAACAGGTTTTCCAAATATTTATTGGAATTACTCATATTAATCTCGATGCTCAATTCATAAGGATTATATGTCATCATTGCTTCTTCATTTCCGGTAAACCCCATATCTAACCGGATGCCGTCCCCAAATCTGTCAACAGATCCTTTGAAGCACTTATTCCGGTAGCCATCGTTATCGTATTAATGACTCTTATTACGGTAGTTATCGGAGTGAATTTGCATACAGTTGTTGAAAAGCTGGCCGCTCCGCTCGTTACAGCTGGAGACAGTTTATTTGGTGTATTAGTCCCTGTTTTTCTCATTACCTTTTTCTGGTCGTTTGGTATCCATGGTGTTTCGGTTGTCGGATCGGTCGCACGTCCGGTATGGGAAGTATATTTGTTAAATAACGGAGAAGCCGCCGCCGCAGGAGAGGTTCTGCCTCATGTTGCCCCTGAGCCTTTATACCAATGGTTCATATGGGTCGGCGGCTCAGGCGCCACACTTGGTCTTGTTATTGTGATGATCTTATTTGCACGATCAAAATATTTAAAAAATCTAGGCAGAACAGTGAGTGTACCTGCCCTTTTCAACATTAATGAACCGGTTATTTTCGGACTGCCGATTGTCTTAAACCCGATACTGATTATTCCTTTTATCATTACACCTATCGTTCTTGCAATTATTTCTTATTTTGCAACGTCCATAGGTCTGGTATCGCCGACATTTATACGAGCCCCCTGGACGCTGCCGGCTCCAATCGGCGCTTATCTGGCAACGGGAGGTGATTGGCGGGCTATCCTCCTGGTTCTTGTCAATATCGCGATATCCGTAGCAATCTATTTCCCATTCTTTAAAGTCTATGATCGAAAAATGGTGGATTTAGAAACGGAAGAAGATAATACAGCTCCATAAGACGAAACGTCACTCAGCGGGAGCTTTACGGACGATTCTCCGTAATAAATTCAAGAGAGGAAATCAGCAGGTTTCCTCTCCCAGGGAGGAAAATATAATGGAAGAGTCCAAATTAATACCTCGTATCAGCTTTAAAGGGGTGCTTGTGTTTTTATTTATATTATTTGTTGGAATGCTCGTCTTTCCGACTTTCTTAAGTTATTTCCAGCTTCCGGATGCAGTAAGCTATTTTATCAGCGCCGGGATAGCAGCTTCATTAGGTATTGGCATTGTTCTTACCAAAATAGACGGGAAAGCGGAAGATAAACCTTATTTCAAAAAACGTATAATCGTTGCCCTTCTTGTTGGATTTGTCAGCAGTGCTTTAATGACCTTTATATTTGGAGGAGATGTTATTGGTTAAGGAAAGGATTAAACAAAGGCAATTGAGGAGGTTCTCTAAAATTTATTATCAAGTTGAAAAGGCTGGTTTTTTCAACCAGCCTTCCCATTGTTTAATTCGCTATCTCATCCATTGGCGCAAATAATTCAAAGTGAATATCATTATCTGCCACATTCATTTCTCGTAAATGACCATGCATCGCACCCATAAATCCTTTTGGACCGCATAAATAAAAAGATGCGTCCACCGTTGGAATAACTGTTTTTAGCCAATCCAAGTCAATATGCCCTTCTTTATCACATACCCCTGCGTCTGTATTATCCGCATAAACCGTATATTGCGTTACTTGTTTATTGGATTCTGCAATAGAGGCTATTTTATCCTTCATTGCATGATAGGCGCGAGATCTTGCCGCATGGATAAAGATAACTTCTCTCTCCGGCTGTTCTTCTACCACTGTTTCCAGCATACTCATTAATGGGGTTAATCCAACTCCTCCGCTGATTAACACTAGTGGTTTTTGTTCTGTTTCGTTTAATACAAAATCTCCAGCTGGCGCGCTAATTGCCAGAATAGCACCTTCTTCTATTTGGTTATGAAGATAATTAGATACAATTCCTTCCGGATGATGCTCATCTTCCCGCTTCACACTGATTCGCAAGAAATCCTGTCCCGGCGCAGTGGATAAACTATATTGACGTAAATGGTCATAGGCTTCCCCTTCCATTTGTGCTTTTACAGTAATATATTGTCCAGCTTGATAAGGTGGAAGCTTTCCGTTATCTGCAGGCTTTAAATAAAAAGAGGTAATGACTTCACTTTCCGGAACTTTCTTAGCAACTGTAAAATCACGAAATCCAACCCAGCCTCCTGGCGTATTTTGCTTTTCTTCATACATTTCTTTTTCTACGCTGATAAACACATCTGCAATCACGCCATATGCTTTTTCCCATGCATTAATAATGTCATCTGTAGCAGCATCTCCAAGCACATCCTTGATGGCAATTAATAAATATTTTCCTACAATCGGGTATTGTTCTGGTCTGATATTTAAGCTTGTGTGTTTATGCGCTATCTGTTTTACATGCGGCAGGATATCCTCTAAATGCTCGATGTTTGCCGCTGCTGCATATACTGTATTTGCCAACGCTTTTGGCTGTCCGCCCTTCCGCTGATTGGTCTGATTAAAAACATTTTTCAGTTCCGGGTGATTTTCTAACATAATTTTATAAAAGTGTCCTGTGATTGCTTCTCCGTGCTCCTGCAAGACAGGAACCGTTGCCTTTATTGTTTCTATTGTTTTTTGATCTAATCCCGCTGTTGTTGTTGCCATTATAAAACACTCCTTTGTTAAATAGTGAAAATTCACTCCATGGAGGGCTGCTTCCCTCTTACAGAGTTTTAGCTAAATCAATCGGGGTATTCACGTCCGCTGCTTCCCGTTTTCTCTTCATAAATCACCTTAATCCTTGAAACAGAGAGGTTACAGACGATTGCACCAAGGTACATTTTATCTTGATCATTTAAAAGATGTATTTTGAATACATCTTTTATTTTAATACGGTTAAAATGTGAATTCAATGTGTCAAAAGCAAATTTATGTTACAATTATGTGAAACAATTAACAATTGGAGAGATATCATGAACTTAAAAAAATATACAGACTTCTCCTTGCGCGTCTTGATTTTGGCAGGTTTAAAGTCAGGGGATGAACTTTCGACAATTAAAGAAGTATCCGATGTGTATGCCATCTCACCAGAGCATCTGAGAAAGGTTGTCCATGATTTAACCAAAAGAGGATTACTGACCTCTGTAAGAGGCAGAAATGGGGGATTTCGTCTTGCTAAGCCTGCTGCTGACATCAATATCGGATTATTGATCCGCTCGCTGGAGAGTGATTTCAATTTACTCGAATGCTTTGATAAAGGAACCAACCATTGTGTGATTTCACCAGGATGCTCCTTGAAGCATGTCTTGAATAAAGCGTTATTTCAATTTTTTAAAGTGCTGGAAGAATATACATTAGAGGATTTAATACAGAATGAAGAGGAACTGAAGGAATTGATGGGGATGAAAGATTAATTCGGGGGATGATCTTGTATTTCATCCTGTTATTTACAAGACGGCTAAGGCAGCCCGCTACAAGGCCCCCTATCTCAATTTGATTATTAAAATGAAAAAGCCGTGATTTTTACTAATGGCCTGTATAGTGATATCCTCTAAACTTATTTAACGAAGCAGGAATTAACGGAAGGTCATTCCTACCTTTTTGAACAGTCTCTTAAATAAATAAAAACAGCCTTTCCTGGAAAAGACTGCTTTTACTCCTTACTCACTGTATATCCGCTAGTACTGAATTTTATAATGAATCAATGTATCTCCCTTTTTAAATCCTATTTTTTCATAAACATGATTCGCATGATGGTTGTCGGCATCCACAGTGAGATGTATCTCATCTATTTTAGGAAAAGCAAATATAGCTGTTAACACTTCCTTTAATAAAAGCCTTCCAAATCCTTTATTTTGATACCTGTCTGCTACGGCAATATATTCTAATGAAGCCTCTGAAAGCTCTTTGTTTATTTCAAAATAAGCATAACCAACGAAATCACCATGATCATCCTTCAAAACCTTCAGTACATTATTCTTGTTTAACCTGTTCCGAATTGTTTCTGCGTCATAATATGTATTTGGAAAAATGCTGTCATGCAGCTGCCGGAATGCTGGAAAATCAGGCTCAGTAAAGAAACGGCATTTTCGTTCATCAGCGTTTTCAAAACGGTTCCGATAAATAACTAAATATAAGTGTTTCCTTCCTTGTTTTGCTCCAATCTGTTTCATAAATGCCTGCTGCTTTCTATTTTCTTCGTTAATAAAGAAGGAAAAATACTGAACAGATGGATATCGATCGATTAACCGCTGCCAAAGCTGAACATCCCATTCCATTCTTTCCGTCTTATTAAACGGACCCCAGACTTCTGCTTCGTTATTCTCTATATCCAATCCGCAGGCAGCCATCATTTCTCCCGTATTGCGTTTAGCTATTAGAAAGGAAACTTCTCCCTTCTCATTCACAAAGTCTTCTTTAAGCGCTTGTAAAATATCCGCTTTATCTGTTCCGCAGAAACCAATATGATTGGTCTTTTGATGATTCATATCCGCAAGAAAATCAACTAATAATTCAAGGTTATTTGCTCGTTCTATTATAACGGTCATCTTCATACACCTTCTTTTATAGAGCTAAGCATGTCATTTTACAAAAAGGTTTTTTGTAAAATGACAATAGCACCGGGAAAATTCTGTTCGTTCTTAATTAATTATTATATTCAAACTAATCCTTCACAATTCCAGTTGTGTCTCTTGAAATAAAATCCATTTCAAAAACTATCTCTTTTTTGCGAATTTGTTTACCCTTTAACAAATTAATTAAAATTGCTGAAGCTCTTTTTCCTATTCCAATCAAATCAACATGCACGGTCGATAGCGCAGGAGTAATATGGCTTGATAATGGCACATCATCTAATCCAACAACAGATAAATCTTCAGGTATCTTTAAACCAACTTTTCCGGCAGCTTTGATTAAACCAATTGCTAAATAATCAGATGAACAAACAAATCCAGTTATTCTTGAATTTTCAATTAAAAATTTTTCTAAATCCTGATTTCTTGCTTGTATTTCAAATTCACCCACTTCAAACACATTATTTTTAGTGTATTCCATATTTAATGACTCTATTGTATTTTTATACCCTCTCAAGCATTTCACACTATGCATAGAGTCCATAGGCCCATTTATAAAACCAATATTTCTGTGTCCTAATTTGTAGAGTTCTTCTACCGCTTTTTTGGTCCCCATCTCGTCATTTGGCCGTACACAAGGGAATGGCGAATCTTCTAAATAACTACCGATTACTACAATCGGCAATCCGATACTTTCTAACCATTCTAATTTCAACTCTTTGTATCTCGGAGCAAATAATATTACTCCATCAACTGATTGAGTTTCCAGCAACCTTTTTTGCTGCAGGGAAGTAAAAGACATCACCATATTGTAATCTGTTTTATCTAAACCTTTCGCAATACCTTCTAGTACAGTAGAAAAAAAAGGGTTATTTAAAGTAAATGTACCTCTGGGTATTACTATAGCAATATTTCCGGTCGATTTCATAACTAACCCACGAGCACCCATATTAGGACGGTAATCTAGTTCATCCATGACTTCGCGTATTTTTTTTTCAGTTTCTTTGCCTACACCTGGTTTTCCACTTATGACTCGTGAAACCGAGGCAATTGAAACTCCTGCCTTTAATGCAACATCTTTCATACTGACAGTCACTATCTTATCCCCCATTTAATGATTGTTGTTTTTATTATAAAACATTCTTACACCAATTCATAGAATAGGGATATATGTAAAAGCTAATATGTTCTTTTTCCAGGAACATACTAGCTTTTTATTTATCATAAAACATTTTTAATTAATAATACTTATACTTCTACAGATAACCCTACTTTTTTAAGTCCATCAGATATTTCTTGTTTTTCTTCCTCAGTTAATGGTAATACTGGACGACGAGCTAGAGAACTGCTGATTAAACCACGTTGATACATTGCTTCTTTCATTCTTAAATGTGAGGTAGATGAAGGTTCATCCATCTTATAGATTGCCTGTTTTAATTCGTAAATACGATCATATACTTTATTAGCTTCTGCTAAATTTTGATTCTTAACTTGTTTGACCAGTTCTGCAATCAAATCTGGAACAAAGCAACCGAATCCTACTAATGCACCGTCAATACCTTGTACAAGTGTCGGTAACAAATATTCATCGTGGCATGTTAACAGTGAAACATCTGGCGCATGCTCCTTAAGCGCTCTTACGTCTACTTCATATTGTGCCATATCACGTTGACCGATTTTAAAGGAGACCACATTAGGTATTTTCGCCATTTCCAATAATTGACTCGTCGTATATGATGGTTTAGTCCATGTAGGATATTGATGGACTACAATTCCAATATTGACCGATTCAGCTACATCTTTAAAAAATTCAACAGGTGAATCCGGCTGCATTCCAAAGCGTAACCATGAATGTGGAGGCATTAATAAAATTCCTTCCCCACCAGCTTGCTCAACTGCCTGACTATGTTGAATGGCTTCAATTGACCCTTCTGCAGAAACACCAGAGATTACTGGAATACGCCCTTGTAATTCATCTGCTGCTATCCTTACTGCTTCTGCACGCTCTTCCGGTAATAAAGTCATGATTTCTCCCGTATGCCCATTAACCACTATTCCATTTACACCTTCATGACTTGCCACCCATCTAACTAATTTACGAAATTCTGGTTCGTCAATTGAATAATCATCCTTAAAAGGAATTAATACTGCAGGAAATACTCCACTCCATTTTTCTTTATTTTTCATTATAATCTCCTCCTGTTTTTAACGTAAACGTTTACGTAATAATGGTAAAACGGTTTCATTATATTGTCAATAATAAATAATGACCTTATATAAATCCTTCCGTTTATTAACTGAATATTTTAGAAATTACATCTATAATTACAAAAGTAATTAATATTAAAGAAAATAAATAACTTATGGTCATACATACTTGCAATAATTTTGGTTTTTTCAAGCCTTTATTTACTTCTTTGTTATATAAAAGCAAACACATAAAAAGGCCTCCAAACGGCGCAGCAACAGCCGTAGCTATATTTGCCACATATATCAATTGTATTGGTGACCCTCCATAACTGAAACTAACAACTGCAGAAATAACCAAGACAACAAGAGACCCCCAACGGACACTTTTTTCTTCTAAGCCAGTCGGTTTATTAAAACCTGCATTTAATAATACAATTGATCTGTGTGTGTTTCCCAGAAGTGATGAAAACGCACAAGCAACTAGGGCAAGTCCCATAACTATACTTGCAGCTCTTCCCATAAAAGGAACTAGCATATCCGCTAGCTGCGTAGGAGAGCTTATTATTACTTGATTAGGAAATAACACAATAGCGCCCACTAGAACTATTGCGCCGCTCACTAATATTACTCCCGCTATATGCGCTATCGAATCAGCCAGCATACCGCCATTAAATAAATCAGCTTTTTTCCACTTTTTCTCTTTGCTTAAATAAGTACCATATAACGCAGTTGTAATAGAAGCATTTGTACTAATAAAACCTAATACTAAAGCTAAACTTCCAACCGGAAAAGTCCAATGGCTTATTCCGTACGCTAATTCAACTAAATTTGGTCCTCCAGTTTGAAATATTGTGGCGTAAAAAGCCAATATTAACCCAATAACACACAACATTGATATCTTTTCCACTTTCGAATATACACCTTTAGAAAAATAACAGTACACTAGGAAGGCCAACATAATTAACGCACCTATTTTCCAGTCTATCCCGAATAGCAGATTCATACCTGCACCTGTACCAGAAATATTCCCTATAGTAAAAAATACACAAGATAAAAAAGTTGTTATTCCAACAATCTGAGCAGCTAAAGGGCCAAAATAATGTCTAATCGCATGTAACGCTGGCATGCCAGTCAAAAGAGCTACTCTATATGTTGTTAATAAGAAAGATATACCCATAAAAGCAATTGGTATCATAATCCAAAGTAACGAGTATCCATACATCGCCCCTACCATAGAAGCTGTTGTAATCGCTCCAGGTCCAATAACAATCCCAGCCAATATTATACCCGGGCCAATTCTCTTCATTAAATCTTTAAAAGGAAGGCGCCTAATATTGGATTCATGAACAGGTTCTTGTTCAATTAGGTTTTCCTGGCTCATAATCTACCTCCAGTTCCATTTTCCTTAGTAAACGTTTACGTAAAATTAAAATAACACGAAAGCGCATACAAAGTCAACGTTTTTATAAAATACATTCTGAACTTTCTTTATTTTCTTTTTCTAAAATTATTTCTTGTTTTACCGCAAGCTCTCTTTACCTCAGCGTACTGTACAAAATAATATATAAAAAAGCCAATCACCGGTGGCCCAATATAATCAATTACATTAGCATAATTACTTCGTATAACCATCATCAACAAGGAAGCAAATAAGAACACACTAAAAAATCGTATACTTAATGGAAGCAATTTCTTTTTTTTTTTTTGAAATGCTTCTTTTGTGGATACTTCTTCCGTTTCGAAGTCCATTTTTTACCACTCCCCCCACTTTAATGTAACACAAAGATTAATTTCAGAAAATAACAATTTATTTAGCAGGAAAAATGAATAGGTTTCATTGCTGATTCGCGCAAACGCTTTTACAATAAACATAAAAGGTCCTGCTAGAAAATATAAGGAGAGGAGAGATTTTTTGCAGCATTATCCTTGGGAAGCTTTGACAGTGGAAGAAATAAATCACCTGATGAAAGATGTCTCTGTGTCATGGTGGATTGCTGGAGGCTGGGCGCTTGATTTGCATTATGGACAGCAGACAAGAGAGCATGGCGATATGGATATTTTGATTAGAAGCGAAGATTTAGATGCACTAAAAAAGTATTTAGGAGAAAGCTATGAATTATTTATTGCTGATAACAGTATGTTGACACAGCTGGAAGATTCTGAAAGCCTAAGCGTAGCATCAGGCAGTCTTTGGGTCAGAAAGAAGCAGGGAACAAGCTGGTTATTCGAAATCATGCTAATAGATTCAGAGAATGACGAATGGATTTACAAAAGAGAGAACCAAATCAAACGGTCTATCAGCAGGATTGGAGCACTCACAGACGATGGTATACCCTATATAAAGCCAGAGATACAATTGTTATATAAGGGCGGCAGCTCTGTTATCAGAGAGAAGGATCATAAAGATTTAGAACGGCTGCTTCCCGTTCTGAAAAAGAATGAAATAAAGTGGCTTTATTATTCATTACGTCAGCAATTTAACGGGAAGCATCCGTGGCTGGAAATCATCCATAATAAAATGAAAGACCTCCCTGCCCACACCTTGGTTATCGGCGGAACAGGAATGTTATCCACTGCTTCTTTATGGCTTGCTGATCATTCAGATAAAGTTTCCATTATCGCACGCAATCAGACTAAAATGGAGAGAGTACTTAACAAGTCGGATGCGGCTTCCTCTATTACCCCGTTATTTGTTAACTACAAAGATAGGGCGGGGCTGAAAGAAAGGATTAAAGCAGCCATCCTTCAGAACGGTCCAATCGATTTGGTTATTGCATGGATTCATTCGGATGCGCACCATGCGTTAGATATTATCTGTCATGAAGTTGCACAGGAAATTCCAGCTTGGAAACTCTATCACATCTTAGGGAGCAGCTCCAGTTTAAATCAAATAAAAGATGCTGCTGTAAAGAAATATCCAGGCTGCCAGTACAGACAAATTCAGCTTGGATTTATTTTAGAGAAAGAAGACTCCAGATGGCTAACACATCAGGAAATCAGCGATGGAGTGATTGATGCTGTTGTTCACAATCAGGAAATAAAAATTATTGGAACATTAGAGCCTTGGGATAAGCGTCCTTGAGTTATACAAATACGGATACTTTTATGAAGAAGTTGACGGAGAAATAAATAAAGCTATATGAACATTTTGTCCATATTTGAAACGAAATATGACATGTTGTACCTAAATCCCTTTACAAATTATTAACAAAAGCAATTTTTCTGATTTTCTTTGTTAAAATCGGGTAAGAGCATACATTAGAAGGAGTGATAATACATCATGCGATTGAAAAAATCTTACCTTGCAGCCTTAGGAGTTTCATTGATGCTTCTTCTTGGAGCATGTCAGGACGATGAAAATGAAGAACCGGATAATCAAGAACCAAGTCAAGAAGAAAATGACAATGAAGATGGAGCGGAATCAGAAGATACAGAGAAAAATGATAACGAAGGTGGATCAGATGAGGACAAGGTGGAGGACATTTTTGAAGGCGGGGAATAAAAAACCTATCTAAAACATATTCACCTGAATCCTCTTTGCCGGATTCAGGTGAATGCTCATTTTTATTCTTTATTGCATATATTCAAAAATACTTCTCGCCTTGGATATCACATAACCGCTGCCGCCGCGGTCCTTCACATCTTCCACCATCATTACCAATAATATGTCAGAATCGTCCTCTTCAAATCCGACAAACCAGCCATTTTCGTTTCCATTATCATCTTCCTTGCTTCCTTTTATCTCCGCTGTTCCAGATTTCCCGCCAATTACCGCTTCTGGTATATACGTGCTGTGTGCAGTACCATCCGGGCTTTCGACGACCTGAATCAAATTCTCTTTTACCAAATCAGCGGTTTCTTCGCTGATAAGTTTTTCCTTCCAAACCTCAGGTTCATCCGCTTCAACCAGAGAAGGGTATAGCATGTTTCCTTCATTAAGATAGGGCGTGTATGTTAACGCAAGATGGAGTGGGCTCATCATTACCTGCCCTTGTCCATAAGCTGTATCAGCAAGCTGTACTTCATGATCGATTTCTCCATTATTCGTCAGATTCGAAGCTGGAATAGCAAATGGGAACGGGATTTCTTCGCCAAATCCAAAAGCAGCTGCCTCTTCTAAAAAGCTGTCTTTCCCCATCTCTAAAGCTTCCTGCGCAAAATAAATATTATCAGAATGAACAAAAGCATCTCGCAGATTGACATCTGCTTTGTCATGAACACGAGTGACATAATAATCTCCCCATGAATCATCCTTTGTCCAATGAAGACCGTCAATCTGACGGACCTTTTCCGGATTGGTAATGCCGGTTTCTAATCCAATCGATGCAGTTATCGTTTTAAATACAGACCCCGGAGCATAACGGCTAATAAAACGATTTAAGAATGGTTCATCCGGGTCTTCACTCCATTTTTCCCATTGCTCGTCTGACAGTCCTCTTACAAAAGCATTTGGATTGTAACTCGGTGAGCTGACAAGTGATAATACTTTTCCTGAATTTGGATCGAGCGCAATGGAGGTTCCAGCATCCCCGTCAAACTGATTATATATTTCTTGCTGCAGTGCAGCATCAATGGTTAATTGTACATCTTCTCCATCGACAGGTTCTTTTTTGGCAAGCGTTTCTTTTACATCTCCATCTGTATTGCTGATATAAATATGAGCGCCTTTTTCTCCCCGTAATTTATCTTCAAATACCTTTTCCAACCCTGCGTTTCCAATTACATCGCCAGCAGCATAACCATCGAGCTTCTCCAGCTGCTCTGCCGATATTTCCCGGACATAGCCTGTTAAATGAGCGGTCGAAGCTCCCAACGGATAGGTACGTACGGTTTCCACGCGGGAGCTTACTCCTGGAAGTTCCACATAGGCTTCTATATCGTCTTCTTCCATTGGCAAGGTTTTTATTGGCACGAACACTTCCGGTGTTACCCAGGATGCATCCAGCGCCTGGTCTATTTCTTCCACCGAAATATCCAAGAGCTCCGCCAGCTTCTCTTTTGTTTGGGTTCCTTCTTCCAGCATGCCCGGGATAACCCCTATAACATTCGCATCATCGTTAACGGCAAGTCCGTTTCCATTCTTATCCTGCAGCTCTCCTCTTTCTGCCTCTAACGTGTTGACCTTTACTTTATCTCCTGTACTTAACTGCGGAAAAATCTGTGAGGTATTCCATTTAACCAGCCACGCTCCCTCATCTCCCTGTTCTAATGTCAGCCGGTGCCTGTATTCAATTGGACCAGCAGCGGTGTTCATTTCTACCTTATATGGAAGAGTCATAACACCTCCATCAGACTTTAACTGCTCCTCGGAATCTACCTGCGATGTCACTTGTAAATTCTCTGCTTCTATCCCATCATATATATTTTCATAGCGTTCGATAAACGCTTCTTCTGTTATTTTATTTTTTACTTCGTCAGAAAGCTGTTCATACATAGCAGAAAAATCTTTATTCTCCCAGTTGGAAAGATAATCATCCAGTACCTCTGACGGCTCTTCTTTTTTGGAGCATCCAACGATTATCAAAAGCAGCATCACCAGCAGGAGGAGAATCATTCGATAACCTTTCATTCTTCCACCTTCCTATTCTTCATTCTGCATCTGCTCGATGACACCTCGTGCTGCTTTTGCAATGACTGCATCATCGAAATCTGCGTCTTCTGTATCACGACTGGACAAAATGGAGATAACAATCGGTGCTTGATGGTCAGGCGGCCATACCACAGCAATATCATTTCTTGTACCATAGCCCCCGGCTCCGCTCTTATCGATAACTTCCCAGCCTTCAGGTACGCCAGCACGAATCAATGTATCTCCAGATTCATTCCCGGTCATCCAATCAATTAACAAATCGTGCTTATCCTCAGAGAGCAAATCACTGAGCACATATTTTTGCAAGCTTTCAGCAAGTGCTTTGGGTGTACTCGTATCTTTGGTATCTCCCGGCGCTGCTTCATTTAGATCCGGCTCCATCCGGTCTGCTTCGATTGTTTCATCACCAATTTCTCTTAGCCTTTCTTCCAGTCCATCCGGCCCTCCTAGCTCTTCCAATAACAGATTTCCAGCTGTATTGTCACTATAGCGAATAGCAGCCTCCATGATTTCTTTTAATTTCATTCCATCATCTACATGATTTTCCGTCACAGGAGAATAAGTTACTAACTCATCCTCCGTATACGTAATGACTTTCTCCAAGTCTTCCATTGATGCGGTTTGTAAAATGGCAGCTGCTGCTAAGACCTTGAACGTAGAAGCATAAGCAAACCTTTCATCCGCGCGATAAGCAACAGTCTGATTTGTTTCCGTATCTATCGCATATACGCCAAGTCTTGTATCAAATTCATCCTCCAGCTCTTTAAAAACTTCTTCACTTTGCGTTTCACGCTCCGCAGCTTCAGGATTTTTATCACTGTTTCCCGCTTCATTGGAACAGCCTGCTAACCCTATCACAGCAATCAATAACAATAAGGCCAATCCTTTTTTATTAAAAACACCTTGAATATACATCGTTTAAATTCCTCCTAAACATTCTTTTTGACTACAACTGTAATACAATACTACATATGTAGTCCTCATATGTCAATTCCTATTTTTCCATTCTTATTCAACGTTTGATAACTTTACCTCAGCGTGCTAAACTTTAACGTATTACAGATGTAATTTCAGATGCACTTATGCAGAAAGAAATATGGATGTATTTCTTTACGTCAAATATCTTTCGGTAAATTGTTTATATATTATTACCGTAAATGAAGAATGGAGACGAAAAGCATGTTTGTAACAACGCTTCTTACAGGTTTCATCATTTCTTCCATTACAGTCGGATTTATTTTGCTTATAAAAAAGCTTTTCCAAAGCCAATTATCTGCGAAATGGCAATATAACCTATGGTATTTATTGCTTGCTGCTTTGGTCATTCCATTTATCCCTGCGCACTTTCTTCCTGCCGGCAACCTATTCCATTCATTTACTGGCCCGTCCAGCGAAGGAAGTACCGCTTCGATAAATACTGCAGCGCCCGAATCCGGGGGAACCAATACAAATTGGATGCAGGACTTTTCTGTAACTGTAACGCAGACAAATACGGATCTGTTCAATGGAATTGCCGGCGGGATCTGGATTGCAGGTGCTCTCGTATTTACCGGGCTTTCCATACATGCATGGCTGAAATTAAAAGGAATAAGAAAATCTATTTCCGCGGTGGAAAATAAAGCTATTCTTGACCTTTTCAAAAGAGCGAAGCAGCAGTTAAATATCTCAAAAAATATTTCATTGGGAGTTTCCGATGAAGTACATTCCCCGTTGACATTCGGCTTGCGTAAAACCTTTGTTGTGCTGCCGGCGAATTTTGAAGAATGGTTATCTGAGGATGATATCAGGCATATCTTCCTGCATGAATTAAACCATTATAAATACAAGGATATCCCTACAAATTATCTGATGGTTTTCTTTCAAATCATCTACTGGTTTAATCCGTTGATTTGGATTGCATTTAAAGAAATGCGTCTCGACCGGGAAATTGCTTGTGATTACGCAGTACTGTTGTCTTTAGATGACAAAAATCATAAAAAATACGGAAATACCATCATTCATTTTATCGATAAATCCTCCAGCCCTCCGTACAATAAGCTGGCAAATCAATTAAATGGCTCTAAAAAGCAGATAAAGAAACGGATTGTAGAGATTGCTTCCTTTCAAGCAGACTCTAAATTACAGCGTGCCAAAAGCATGGGAATCTTTTTGCTGGTTGGATTATTTGTAATCACGCAGATTCCATTTGCTTCTGTAATGGCAAATGACAATAATCGTTATACTTCCTTTAAGCCTGAGCAGACAAACGAGGAAGACCTGAGTTCTTATTTCCAAAATTACGAGGGCAGTTTTGTTCTGTACGATATGCAGAAGGATGCATACCATATCTATAATGAAGATCAGAGCACACTGCGGATTTCTCCTGATTCTACTTATAAAATCTATAGTGCTTTATTCGGATTAGAAGAAAACATCATCACAACCGAACAAAGCACCATCGAATGGGATGGCACAGAACAGCCTTATGACCAATGGAATCAGGACCAAAATCTGGAGACGGCTTTAAACCGTTCTGTCAATTGGTATTTCCAGCAGCTTGATCAAAAATTAGGTGCAAACAGCATTCAATCCTATCTAAGCCGGATTCATTACGGAAACCAGGATATTTCTGACAGAACGAACCCATACTGGCTGGAATCTACTTTAAAAATTTCACCAGTAGAGCAGGTAGAGCTGTTGCAGGAACTTTATACCAATCGCTTTGACTTTCAGGAAGAGCATATCCAAGCTGTCAAAGAGGCCCTGCAAATGGACCAAAAAGACGGTGCTGCTCTCTACGGAAAAACGGGAACAGGTAATGTAAACGGCAAGGATATCAATGGCTGGTTTGTCGGATTTGTTGAAACAGAAACAAACACGTATTTCTTCGCAACAAATGTACAGGACGAAGATAATGCCTCTGGAAGTATAGCAACAGAAATAACCTTAGCGATTTTAAAAGATAAACAAATTTATGAGGAATAAAACCGGGGTGAGGAACATGACGGAGAAAGTACCAAGTATTTCTGAAGCAGAATGGGAAGTAATGAATGTCCTGTGGGAAAAATCACCGCAAACAGCAAATGATGTGATTACCTCCCTGCAGGGGCAAAAAGATTGGAAGGCGAAAACCGTACGCACATTGTTAGATCGGTTAGTGCAGAAAGGCGTTGCCGGTGTAAATAAAGAACAGCGGGTCTATACCTTTTACCCCCTTTATTCACAGGATGAGTGCCAGCGTGCCGAAGCGGAATCCTTTATCAAGCGAATCTATGGCGGCACGGTAAAATCCATGCTTGTACAGTTTATTGAAGAAGATTCTTTGTCTGAAGAAGAAATTGAAGAATTAAAATCGATTTTGGATGAAAAACCGAAAAAGAAAAAGTAAATTAACCAGAAAACCTTGAAGGGACTGAATGATGCGCAGATAGCAATACTTTTTACAATAGATTTAAATGATTATTGGAGGTAAAAGTATTGAAAGAAGAACTATTCACAAAAAGATTAGTCTTGAGAAAAATGCAGACATCTGACGCCAATGCTCTATTTCATATTTGGTCTGACCCGGCAGTAGCAGCATTTATGAATATCTCTGCTTTCACACACGAATCGCAGGCCATAGAAATGATTAACACATTGAATGAATTAGCTGAAACCAATCAAGCCATCCGCTACAGTGTGATTGATTTGGATTCACAGGAAATTATCGGCAGCTGCGGCTTCAATGCTATCGACCTTGAAAATGCCCGGGTTGAGATTGGCTATGATATTGCGAAAGCGCATTGGGGAAATGGATATGCTCCTGAGTCAATCCAGGTACTGATCCATGAAGCTTTTGAGAATTTGGGAATAAATCGGATCGAAGCGAAAGTGGAGCCTGCAAATGTGAATTCGGTGAAAGTCCTGAAAAAACTGGGATTCAGCTTTGAAGGAACATTACGGCAATATGAAAAGGTAAACAAAGGTTTTGTTGATATTCAAATGTATTCCCTTCTGAAAAGTAATTAATCGAATTGAAGCCGTTCTAGATCTGTTACAGGATCTGGAATGGCTTTTCTTTAGCGTTTTCATTCTAAGAAAAACCAAGAAAATCACTTGGTCTTTAAAATAATGGTATTCTTTTCGAGCAGATGTCCGCTACGGGAAGTCGCTTTCCGCGGGCAACGCTTAAATCTCCTCGGAAGAAAATCGCTTCCTGCTCAGGTCTACCTGTTGCTTTTCCTGCAGGAGTCGACAACATCCGCTCTCATCCAAGTGGAATTATGTTTTATTTGCTTTTTTACAAGGAAATAAAACATAATTCTAGCGGAAGAAATACACGGAGACTCTTGTGGGAATGCGCAGTGATCTTCGATGGGGCGAGTAATCGCAAAAGCTCTTCGATGGGACGAGTAATCGCAGTCCCAGTCCCAGTGGGAAGACCCCGCAGGAAAAAAGTGTTTTTCTTTTTTTTCTACCCGTAGGGCATAAGTGCGACTATGCTTCTGTCTGCGCCTGACGGCTTGCCAATCAGCAAGTCTTCTTTAGAGGAGATGAGCTCGGGGCCCACGGAAAGCGTAGTGTATTTCTAAAGCGGCTATATTCAGCATTTTTTATATACTTTCCTATTCTTTAAAAAAGACAGACAAAGAAAGTACGCACCTTCTTTACCTGTCTGCTTTTAAATTGTTTTCATAAAAGTTACTTAGTGACTCTGTCAAAGAATGTTCTTACCTTCTCTATATCCGTTACTTGCTGATTGCATAATTGACTGTCAGCGCAGATATAATTATAGTGTTTGGTAAATGTTCCGGGAACCTCTCCTTTTACGGAAGTGGTTAAACGAACAACATCTGAGTGCTGATTGCAAAGCGCACAAATACCTTTCGTTGAAGGGTGTGTAAAAGTACCCTTAAGTGCTTTAAACCCACTATCTTGCTCTATCACCATATATCTGCGTAATTTCCCGGGATCATCCCAAGCTAAATAAGAAATGTGCTGAAAATCCATCTCCTCAAGGGTTGGAAGCTTCAACTTTTTCTCCTTTTTAAATAAGCTTTTTAATTTACTTGCTTCTACTGTTTTAAATGGAACAATATAGGATGTTAGCTGTTCTAAAAAAGCTTCTCCCTCTGTCCGGTCTGTTATATCTATCAACGGTTGGATTACTTTTTCTTCTTCTTCAGACCATGTAAAGGAATCGATGACATCTGCTTTTACAATTCCGCGTACTGCCAGAATGACATTTTTATCCTTCGTGGTGGTTAAGGCTCTTAAAATTTTATGTGCCTGCTGCTCTATAAAACGATAATTCGCTACTGTTAAAAACGGCTCAATTACTTGTTTTCCCATTCGAATTCACTCCATTATATTAGGCTATTTATTAAAACTTACGGCCTAAAGAGATCATTCATTATTTATTCCGGCTTACTATATTCAGACCTCTCAGACCAAAAAGGTGCCTAGTCTAGAGCAAGCATTATCAAAGAATGCTTCCATGTCGATTCCTCCTTAAAAAGAAAGCTACAGCCAGTATATCACTTTTTCAACCTAACATTTTGCTATTTGTCTATTTGTCAAAAGCAATCTTGAACTTCAGGATTCATTTTAAAAAATAAGTTAAATATATACATTAGAAGGAGTGATACAGCATGAGACTGAAAAAATCATATTTTGCAGCACCAGGCATGGCACTCTTACTTATCCTGGGGGCATGTCAGAGCGCTTAACAGGCAGAAAGAGACACCTCACAGCAGGAGCAGGAATCGGATGAAGAAACTGCTTCTGAGACGGATAGTACGGAAGAAAATGACGCAGAATCCGCTGATGCAAATAACACAGCTACAGTTAGGGCGGGAGAAAACACAGACAGCAAAGCCGCTTCTAACAGTAACATAAAAGAAACCGATTATTCCAGTGAACAGGAAGCAGTTAACGCAATTGAAAACTATGAAGAAGTAGAACAGACAAATATATATCTTGGTCATGACATCGAAGCTCTTGCAGAAGGAGCTACCGGGCACAATTATGTTTCATGGAATGAAGGGAAATGGCTGATTCGGGTAAATGCTCCAACTGACCCTGAATTTGCAACCGGAAAATACGAAAACAGCGAAGAACTTGCCCGGAATGTCGTAGATTATTTGGAAACCAATTATCCTCCTGCGCCTGATGAGCGCGGAGTAATTGAAATTGACGATTTTGACGAACAGGAACCGTTATCCGCAGGCAGCAAGGAAACACTGTTTATGAAATTGATGAGAGCATCGACAATCCAATAGACGCATTGCAAATAGCTGTTGAAAGTGCCTCTTAACACAGAATGGCTTGCCTTTGTTATATAGGGCAAGCTTTTTTCGAATAACATTACTAGCAATACTTCTGCCTTTTTATCCTTTTTTAGATTATTCCTCCATTTTATTATAGAATGGTAATATATGCTTCACGAATGCTGCAGTTTGAAATAAGAATATGACAGAATCGAGGGATAGGTATGTTCAAAGAGTACGGGGAACTAAGTACAAAATTATATGAAGTTACCAAACCAGTTGGACATTCATTGAACGGCGACATGGAATATTATCTTGAGAAAGTAAAAAATAGACAGGGTTCGGTACTGGAGGCCGGTGTTGGTACAGGCAGAATGCTAATCCCCCTTTTAAAAGAAGGAATAGCCATAGACGGCGTAGATATCTCACCAGAGATGCTGACGCAGTGCAAAACCAATATGCAAAAATATCAAGTAAACACCAATTTATTTAATCAAGATTTGATACAGCTTGATTTAAAACAGAAGTATAGCACCATCATTATGCCTTCAGGGAGTTTTTGTCTGCTTTCCAGAAACCAAATCGATACCTTCCTTCAAAGAATCTATCATCATCTGGAGGAAGACGGACTATTTATTTTTGATACCTTATTGCCAATCGGCTTTCAAACGGGTGATATGGAAATAAGCAATTATCCTATAACAGAGGATTCAGGGGTATTATTTACAAGTATAAGCAAAGGCATCGACTGGCTGGAACAAAAAATTTCCTATATCCATAAATATGAACTGCTGCATAAAGGTGCTGTAAAGAAAACCGAAATCTCCCATTTCATTCTTTACTGGTATGGATTGAAGGAATTAGAAGGTTTATTAAAACATATCGGTTTCAGTTCCATCGATTATGACATTGGTTATGGTCAAGAAAATGACCCTTCTCTCATAACCTTTAGTGCGAGTAAAGAACATAATTAAGGGAGTGAAGTTATCTTGGAGATTCAAACAGAACAATTGATTCTGCGGCCATTTACCTCATTGGATAAGGATATTCTCGTTACTTTCCGGATGTATCAGCAGATTAATTGGGATAATAAGAAAAATCGCGTATTTAAAAAGTATTGGAATATGTACGCTGAACATTTTATAGAAGATATTTAATATAAACAAAATATTACTCTGAATATAATGAAGCTCTCTGTGAAGGTAACCTCCTGGGGCTTCTTATTATTTTCTTCAAAAACGCCGCTCTCTGTTCCCTCCACCATAATATTTTCAATCAGCTGCTCTAAAAAGGATTTCTCATCCTCTCTAAAATCCCAGCTTCATATAAATGCTTTTTTCATTGGGACATGTCCCGGAAAATGAACGCATGTGTCAGCATGAGTAAAAGCATCCATAATCGCTTCCATCTATTGTTGTTCTTGAAAACAGCATTTAAAATTAAAATCAGTTGAAACCCCTTCCATCGCCGGCAGGAAAAAATTTATGGATAGTGAGGTGATTGCTTTTATACAGATTTTTAAATTATACTCCTTGTAAAGGAAGACTTACAGGAGTGATAAAAATGGATTTAATAGAAGAAGCAGTTAACCAATATTATGAAACATTTAATGCCACAGATAAGTCGATAGCCTCCTATATTCTGAAGCATCGTGAAGCTGTAGAGAAGATGACCATCAGGGAACTGGCTGATGCATGTCATTCATCAAAATCAACGATATCCAGATTTATTAAGAAGATTGGATTCGCGGGTTTTAGCGAAATGAAATATGCAATAAAATGGCAGGAACAAAAGGAGACTTCAGAAAAGTCTTATAAAAAAAGCCTCATCACTGATATACAAATGAATATTGAGCAGCTGCAGCATTGGGACTTTGAAGAAATATGCGAAGCCATTGAATCATCCGAGCGTTTATTTGTATACGGAACAGGAACAGAACAAAAATTGTGTGCAAATGAACTGAAAAGATATTTTTGGGTACTCAATAAATATGTCCATGTGATTGATGACGAAATGGATTTTCATGTATTAATGGACGATTTAACTGAAAACGATTTAATTATTATTATTTCACTTTCAGGCAATACGCCTTCCATGCTTCCTTTTGCACAGCGGATTGCTGCTAAAAAGATTCCATTGATGTCAATTACAGATTTAAAGAATAACAAGCTTGCTCAATTAACTGATTTAAGAATGTATGCGTTTGCTCATCCGCAAAAAAGCCATCTCGCTTTAGAGATTACAACATTTTCTACCTTTTTCGTTATGGTTGAGGCGCTTTTCCGGTCGTATTTAGATTATTTGGAGCAGAAAAAGTAACAACTTTTATCTATTACTATTTTAAGTTAGGGGGAAATACAGATGATGCAGAAATTCCAACGGTTTGGAAGCGCTATGTTTGTTCCGGTTTTATTTTTCGCATTTTCAGGGATTGTCATAGGCTTTTCGACACTTTTTAATGACCCTCTTATTATGGGCAGTCTTGCAGAAGAAGGCACTGCATGGTCTAAGATTTGGTTCATCATTGAAGAAGGTGCCTGGACCGTATTTAATCAAATGCCCCTCATTTTTGCAATGGGCATTCCGGTAGCATTGGCTGTCAAAGCAAATGGCAGAGCGTTAATGGAAACAATTATCATTTTTCTCACCTTTAATTATTTCATTAATGCGATGTTAACAAGCTTTCCTGGATTTTTTAATGTTGATTTCAGCCAAGAGGCCGGCGGTGTCAGCGGGCTAGCAGAGATTGCAGGGATTAAAACATTAGATACCAGCATTCTTGGTGCAATTATTATATCCGCTATTGCGGTATATTTGCACAATAAATACTATGATACGAAACTGCCAGACTATCTCGGTATTTTTCAAGGGTCTGCATTTGTAGTCATTATCGGTTTCTTCGCTATGCTGCCGGTTGCTTTCTTAACTGCCTGGTTATGGCCTTACATCCAAATGGGGATTGCATCCCTTCAAGGATTTTTAGCTAACGCGGGGAATTTCGGTGTATGGCTCTATATCTTTTTAGAAAAGATTTTGCTTCCGACAGGATTACATCATTTTATTTACGGACCATTCCAGTTTGGACCAGCTATTATTGACGGCGGAACTTATGCCAATTGGGCAGCAAATATGGGTGATTTCGCCCAATCTACTGCTTCCTTGAAAGAACTATTCCCAGAAGGCGGATTCGCCATGCAGGGGAATTCCAATATATTTGGCTTACCAGCTGCCGCTTTAGCTATCTATGTAACAGCACAAAAAGGAAAAAGAAAAGTGGTCGCCGGATTATTAATACCCGCAACCATAACGGCTGTTTTGGCAGGAATTACCGAGCCGCTTGAGTTCACGTATATTTTTGTTGCACCATTATTATTTGCTGTAAAAGCTGTTCTGGATGCTTTTCTGGCTACAACGATGTATATATTTGGCGTCACTGGAAATTTTGGCGGCGGACTGCTGGAATTCATGTCCATGAACTGGATACCTTTATTTAGCAATCACTGGATGACCTATTTAATCCAAATCGCCATTGGTATCGTCTTCTTCTTTATCTACTTCTTTGTATTCCGTTTTATGATTTTGAAATTAAATATTAAAACACCAGGACGTACTGATGAAGAAGTCAAACTTTATGGAAAAGAAGACTATAAAGAAAAGAAAAGCGCAGAATCCACAGAAAAGAATCTGGCTGGTGAATATGTGGACCTTCTCGGCGGACCAGAAAATATTGAGCATGTTACAAATTGCGCTACCCGGTTAAGAGTGCTCGTCACGGATCCTGAAAAAATAGCTTCTGATGAGCATTTTAGAAGCCTCGGCGCATCAGGTGTCGTTAAAAACGGAAATGCCATTCAAGTAATCATCGGATTATCTGTGCAAAATCTCAAAGAGGATGTAGATAATTATCTCGGAAAAGAAACAGAATAAAAAGTTTAGTCATGTACTGGAGGAATAAAGAATGAAGGATAATTTAATCATAACCATTGCCGGCGGCGGAAGTACCTACACACCAGGTATCGTCTCTGCGCTATTAAGTAATAGCAGTAAATTTCCTATTACAGAAATGCGGTTATATGATATCAATCCAAAAAGAAATAAAGATATGAAGTTAATTATCAATCAGTTATTGATTGATAAGGACAGACAAGATATGAAGCTGGTTGTAACAGAAAATCCAGAAGAAGCATTCACAAATGTGGACTTTGTTTTCTCCCAAATTCGTGTTGGCGGTCTTGCTATGCGAGAACAAGATGAGAAAATTCCGTTAAAATACGACCTGGTAGGCCAGGAAACATGCGGACTGGGCGGTTTTGCATACGGGTTACGCTCCATTGGCGGAATATTGGAGATTGTAGGCTATGTACAGCAATATGCTCCAGATGCCTGGATTCTTAACTACACGAACCCGGAATCTATCATTTCCGAAGCAATACGGAGAAAATATCCTGATGCCAATATGATAAATGTGTGTGATATGACCATATCCCTGGAAGAGACCATTGCATCTAACTTTGGGTACGACAGAAAAAACTGGATACCAACTTACTATGGTCTAAATCATTACGGCTGGTATAGCAAAATATATGATACGTCGTTAAAACGGGATGTTATGCCTGAAATTATTGACAAGCTGCGTCAAGTTAATATGGACGTTGCCGAATTTAATGAAGGAGATCGATATTGGGCGAAGACGTATCAACTGATGTCTGCCATGGTGAAATATTTCCCTGAGGCACTGCCTAATAATTATTTAGAATATTACTGGTTCCCCGATCTTATGGTTGAAAATGAAGATAAAAACTTCACCAGAGCCAATATGGTGATGGAGGGCCGTGAAGCAAACACACGTAAAATGGCAGAACAAATCAGAAATGGAGAAACAGAAGATATTCTGCATTTCAACTTTGGTGAACATGGTAACTATATTGTAGATATAGCTGTTGCGATTTTAAATGATGAACCGAAACGTTTTATGGTTATTACACCTAATAAAGGGTCAATTCCAAATTTAAGAGAAGATGCAGTTGTAGAGGTCCCTGCCTATATCGGCGCCACCGGTGTAGAACAGCTTGCTTTACATCCTATCAATGATTTTCATAAAGGAATGATGGAAGCACAGGTTGCAGCAGAAAAACTGCTTGTGGATGCATTTTTTGAGAATTCCTATGACAAAGCCTTACAAGCATTTACCTTAAATCAAACCGTACCGTCTGCGCGAGCAGCTAAACAAGTCCTTGATGAAATGTTGATTGCGAATAAAGATTATTGGCCTGAACTCCATTAATTCAAAATATAGTGTTCTCTCTCTAAAAAGCTTTTGAGTGGCAAGAAGAAGCCACCCAAAAGCCTTTTATTTATATTTTCTCCGCATTTCTTCTAAATACGCTTCCGATTCCCCTCTAGGAATACTCAGTGTTTCCCAGTCCTCCCCTTTTACTTGTTTACCTATATAAACAATCTGTCCAACATGATAAGCATAATGAGCCAGCTGTCTTTCAATCGCATCTATTACTGTGTGTTCTTCACTCCGAATCAGAATAGTCTTTAATAAATCATCACCGCTTACTTCATGCAATGCTTGAAAGAGGACTTTCCAGCCGTTTTCCCAGGTGTTTCTTAATTCTTGCAAAGAATATATTGTCTCTTCAAATTCGTGGTCACGGTCTCTGGTTGGCTTCTCACCATCTGATGTTAAAAAATTGGTCCATCTCGATACCATATTGCCATGCAAATGCTTTACAATCACAGCAATACTGTTGGATGCTTCATTCAAACTCCAATGAATATGCTCTTCCGCCAATTGATTGATCGTTTTATCGCCAAGTTCCTTCACACTCTGAAACCTTTTGCGTACGACATGCAGATATTCTTCTTGCATCTCCATCATGCCCCCTCCTATTTGAATCCACTTTAATTACCCTCCCTGTTTTCCTGCCTTCAATATACAAGATTCACAAAATGATAACAATTTATCGCAGTGTAACTGGCTGGGACTGGAGCTGCGATTACTCGACCCACCGAAGGGTTTTGTAAGACTCCCACTTCAAGAATGGAGGGAAATCAAAAATTCTAAGTGGGAGATCCAACAGCCAGTAACGGCTCGATTCGTTCAACTAATCTTCAGCGGGGATAAAAAAACCCCCACTGAAAGAAGTTTCATTTTATCCTTCAACTTCTTATTGACAAACTTGTATATACAAGTTAAACTGTAAGCGATAACACTTGTATATACAAGATACAAAGAGGAGGTAAGACATTGAGTAAATTTACTGGCGACGCAAAGAAGCTGCTGGAAAAAGTCGGTGGAAGTGAAAACATATCTGTGGTCACACACTGCGCTACCAGGATGCGGTTTGTTTTAAATGACCCGGAAAAAGCAGATGTCGAAGCTATAGAAGATATTGATATGGTAAAAGGAACCTTTACACAGGCTGGACAATTCCAAGTAATTATCGGAAATGAAGTTGCTTCCTTTTATAATGAATTCACAAAAATTTCTGGGGTTGGTGACACTTCTAAAGAAGATGTCAAAGAAGCTGCAAAGCAAAATATGAATATCATGCAGCGGCTAGTATCTCATTTAGCAGATATATTCACGCCGATTATTCCCGCATTGGTTGTCGGAGGACTAATCCTAGGTTTCCGAAACGTAATTGGTGATATTGAGATGCTGAATAATGGAACGCTGACCTTGGCTGATTCCTCCCAATTTTGGGCAGGTTTATATGATTTTCTTTGGCTGATTGCTGAAGCAATCTTTCATTTCCTCCCTGTTGCTCTTACCTGGTCTATCTCCAGGAAGATGGGAACGACACAAGTACTCGGAATTATTTTAGGTCTTACATTAATTTCTCCACAGCTTTTAAATGCCTATAGTGTGGTCGAAACATCCGAAGTACCGGTTTGGGATTTTGGCTTCTTCCAAATTGAAATGATTGGCTACCAGGCCCAGGTTATCCCGGCTATTTTAGCAGGTTTTGTATTAGCTTATTTAGAAATTGGCTTGCGAAAAATTATCCCGCAGGTTGTATCCATGATTTTTGTACCTTTCTTTGCATTACTTCCAACAGTAATTATTGCCCATGTAATCTTAGGCCCTATCGGCTGGACAATCGGTACATGGATCTCAAATATTGTATATGACGGATTAACTTCTGCAGTCGGCTGGTTATTTGCAGCGGTATTTGGATTTGCCTACGCACCGCTTGTTATTACTGGTTTGCATCATATGACAAATGCCATTGATTTGCAGTTGATGAGTGAATTCGGGGGAACAAACCTCTGGCCGATGATTGCCTTATCAAACATTGCCCAAGGTTCTGCCGTTGTCGCAATGATTTATCTTAACCGAAAAGATAAGAAAGAACAGCAAGTAACCATCCCGGCAGCAATCTCCTGTTACTTGGGAGTTACTGAACCGGCATTGTTTGGTGTTAACTTACGATATCTGTTCCCGCTTTTCGCTGGTATGGCAGGATCTGCCGTTGCAGCAGTGATTTCAGTCGGCTCAGGTGTCATGGCTAACTCCATTGGTGTTGGCGGAATACCAGGAATCTTATCTATTCAGGTACCGCATATGCTGATGTTCGCTGTAGCAATGGTCGCAGCAATTGTTATTCCATTCATCTTGACAGTGATTTTATCCAAAACAAAAATGGGCGTAGACGCGTACAAACGCTTAGGTAAAAAATAAAGTGAGGAGGGAGCCTCTCTCCCTCCTCCATTCATATAAAAATAATTGAAACACAGCAACATTTAGGAGGTTGATTATGGAAGAAAAATGGTGGCAAAAATCCGTCGTTTATCAAATTTATCCAAAAAGCTTTAACGATACGACAGGCAACGGAATGGGCGACATTAACGGAATTACAGAAAAACTCGATTATTTAAAAGAACTGGGGGTTGATGTCATTTGGCTTACCCCTATTTACCTTTCTCCTCAAAAAGACAATGGATACGATATTGCTGATTACTATGCAATTCAACCAGAATTTGGAACCATGGAAGACTTTGAAACAATGATGGAAAAAGCACATCGTCTTGGTTTAAAAATAATTATGGATATCGTTGTAAACCATACATCCACCAGTCATAAATGGTTCCAGGAATCCAGAAAATCGAAGGATAACCCTTACCGAAACTATTATATTTGGAAGGATGGCAAGCCTGGCGAGCTGCCGACAAACTGGGAGTCCAAATTTGGCGGCAACACATGGGAATATGATGAAGCAACCGGCTCTTATTATCTGCATCTCTTCGATGTTACCCAGGCAGATCTCAATTGGGAAAATGAAAAAGTCCGCGACGATGTCTATCAAATGATGAATTTTTGGCTGGATAAAGGGGTAGATGGCTTTCGTTTAGATGTGATCAACTTAATTTCTAAAGACCAGCGTTTTCCAGACGATGATGGCAGTGTACCACCAGGAGACGGACGTAAATTTTACACAGACGGCCCGCGGGTACATGAATTTCTTCATGAAATGAATCAGGAAGTTTTTAAAGGACGTAAAACCCTCACTGTCGGGGAAATGTCCTCTACCTCCATGGAGGATTGTATCAAATATACAAATCCAGAACGCGAAGAACTGGATATGACATTCAACTTCCATCATTTAAAGGTCGATTATCCAAACGGGGATAAGTGGACAAAAGCACCATTTGATTTTCTTTATCTCAAGCAGCTGCTATCCGACTGGCAGACCGGGATGCAAGAAGGCGGCGGCTGGAATGCGCTCTTCTGGTGTAATCACGACCAGCCGCGAATCGTTTCCCGTTTTGGAGATGATACAACATACCATAAGGAATCTGCAAAAATGCTGGCAACAACGATGCACATGATGCAGGGTACGCCTTATATTTATCAGGGAGAAGAAATCGGCATGACCAACCCTGGTTTTGAAGATATTTCCCAATACCGCGATGTCGAATCACTGAATATGTACAAAATAAAAAAAGCTGAAGGCTTATCTAATCAGGAAATTATTGAAATTCTGCAGCAAAAGTCCCGTGATAACTCTCGAACTCCTATGCAATGGAACCATTCGGCCAATGCCGGGTTCACAGAAGGAACTCCTTGGATCGGTCTTCCTGATAATTATCAAGAAATCAATGCAGAAGCTGCAGTGGCTGATAAAACATCTATTTTTTACCACTATCAGAAGCTTATTCAGCTTCGAAAAGACTACCAAGTGATAACAGATGGAAAATATGAGCTGATTTTACCAAAGGACTTTGCAATTTTTGCGTATATAAGAGAAAATGAGGATATAAAACTATTAGTAGTAAACAATTTTTACGCAAACGAAGCAGAGCTGGATTTACCTGAATCGATTCATCATGCATTTACAGACAGCGAGATTATCCTGTCAAACTATACCGATTCTCCATCTTTAGCGTCAGATCAGATTTCACTGCGGCCATATGAGTCTGTTGTTTACTATCTAAAGAAATAACTGGAGTTAATTGCGATGCGAAATAAATATGTCCTTATTTATCAAGAAATGGTCCAAAAAATAGAAAAAGAAACGTTCAAAGCAAATGAATTTCTTCCCTCGGAAAATGAATTAGCTGAGCAGTATCAAACCTCCCGGGAAACAATTCGGAAAGCATTAAATTTGCTTGCTCAAAACGGGTATATTCAAAAAATCCGCGGGAAAGGATCCACGGTGATTGAACGGAATAAATTTGACTTTCCCGTATCCGGGTTAGTCAGCTTTAAAGAATTAGCTGATAAAATGGGAGAAAAGCCAGTTACTACTGTTCATCAATGTGCCAAAGTCAGCGCAAATGATTTTATCCAGAAGCAATTAAAGCTCAAGGATAACCAGGAAGTCTGGGAAATTATCCGGACCCGTTCCTTCTCTGAACAGCGTATTATTTTGGACAAGGATTATTTAATCACAAAAACGGTTCCGTACATTTCCAAAGACATTGCTGAAACGTCTATTTATAACTATCTTGAAAATGAGTTAGGACTGATTATCAGCTTTGCCAAAAAAGAAATCATTGTAGAAGAACCAACAGCGGAGGACCGTGAATTATTAGATTTAGAAGGTTTTCATAATATCGTGGTGATTAAAAACTATGTCTATTTAGACGATGCCACCTTATTTCAATATACCGAATCCAGGCATCGTCCAGATAAGTTTCGTTTCGTGGATTTTGCCCGGAGAGAACATTAAAGACAGGCTGCTGCAGGAATAGAATTGACTGCAGCAGCCTTTTCTCTGCCTAAATATTCCGCTGCTGATGCTAAAGACCAATAAAATCAGGCATTTCCTCACCAGAATAAAACAAATGCGAAAAACATCTGCAATCCGATGATCCGAAGCCTTTTACCGGCATTGTTCCTGCATTTTCCCGCATCAACCGCTGAAAAAGCCCGCATTCCCCTTCCAAACCGGGATACGTTTGCACAGCCTCAATTTGTAAATAAGGGCGTAAATAATCTATATGCCAGCGCTTCTTTTTATCCATCTGAAGATGCCTGTCCACCCGCGCACGGATATTCCGTTTTGCAGTGCCTACGTATACATAATATCCTTTTGGAAAATCGAATTGTCCCAATTTACCGATTGGAATGGCACTCCTATCTTCCGGAAGCCACGCCTTCACTGCATAAAGTGTATCTGTTTCCTGTACAGAATAATGTATAAGCTTCAACTGTTTTATCACCTCCACGGTAACCATGCTGATGAAAATACCTGAAATGTTCCTTTGCTTTCTATTCCTGTTAATTCTATTTTAAGATGAACTGTCCATATTGTAAAAGACCGTTCTTCCTTTTTACACTCTTCCAAATGAAGCTTGAACCTTACGTCACGTCATGTTTTATCCTATTATTAGAAAGCATTCCTGTAATGAAGAAATATGAGGGGAAATGAGCGTAGAATCAATTTTACAGAAAAGAATCCCCCTTGGTAGTATAGAGAGTGTCATCGCGGTGA
>NZ_JBHSFT010000013.1:0-23842 GCF_042654105.1 Oceanobacillus aidingensis
CTTAGCCGACCAGGAGTCTCCGTGTTTTTCTTCCGGGACTGGGACTGCGGTTACTCGCCCCACCGAAAACCATTGCGATTACTCGCCCCATCAAAAACCGTCGCTAGTTACTGTTTTCAATCATTATTTCGTCATTTTTATAAGAAAAATAAAGTGTAATTTCTTACTTCAATTTATATAGTGAGATAAAGTTCTTGTTTGCTGCTATAAGACTTGCTATTTGTTTCGCATCTTGTAAAATAGGGAAGGATGTGTAAGAATAAGAAAATCAGTGAAAAGAAAGGGGGAATTGCTATGAAAAAGGATCAATATGATGTTCAATATAAAGAACAGTTTCAAGAACATATTGATAAAGTTCAAGAAGCATTGGAAATGGAAAACATGGAGGAGTTTCGGACAGAGTTTCTGGAAAACCATCCATATGATCAGGCTGTATTTTTCCAGCAGCAGGATGAAGAAAGAAGGTCACAGATATACACGTATTTATCTCCTGAAGAAATGTCAGAGATATTAATCAATATTGATTTGGATGATGTCGTTGAGTTTTTTGAGGAGATGGATCCGAGATATGCTGCGATGATTTTTGCTGAAATGCCTGTCGATGATGCAGTCGATATTTTGAATGAGCTGGATAAAGAAAAAGTGGTCAGTTATTTAACAATCATGGATAAGGAATCTGCTAACGATATTAAACAGCTGCTTCATTATGAAGAAAAAACCGCTGGTAGTATTATGACAACAGAATATGTCGTCCTCTTTGAAAATCAAACGGTTGCGGAGACGATGAATCAGTTAAAAAAAGAAGCTCCAGACGCTGAGACGATTTATTACTTGTTTGTTCTCGATGATGATAAACATTTAGTCGGTGTCTTATCAATAAGAGATTTAATTATTGCGGACCATGATACATTGATTAAAGAAGTCATGAGTACCAAAGTTGTCGCTGTATCCGTTGCAAAGGATCAGGAAGATGTTGCACAGATGTTCAGGGATTATGATTTTCTTGCACTTCCGGTAGTTGACTTTCAAGATCATCTTCTAGGTATTATCACAGTCGATGATATTTTAGACGTTATGGAAGAAGAGGCCAGTGAGGACTACTCCAAATTAGCCGCAATGTCCAACACGGATATTAAGGACGATACAGCAATTCGTTCAGCAAGAAAAAGACTTCCTTGGCTGGTTATCCTGTTATTTTTAGGTATGTTAACTGCTACATTGATTGCCAGCTTTGAAGAAACCCTGGAGCAAGTAGCGATTTTAGCTGCTTTTATCCCTTTAATTGGAGGGACAGCAGGTAATTCTGGGACACAGGCTCTTGCTGTATCCGTACGAGGAATGGCAACAGGAGAATTTGAGAATACTGGAAAATGGAAGCTTTTGGGCAGAGAAGCATTAACAGGACTCATCAATGGGGTCTTCTGTGGAATAATCCTTGCAGCAATTATTTTTATATGGCAGGGAAGTATTTATTTAGGCATACTTTTAGGATTATCTATTATGGGTTCCCTTCTTGTAGCAACATTAGCAGGGGCTCTTATCCCGATGCTGATGAATCGCTTGAATATTGACCCGGCAGTAGCATCAGGACCATTTATTACAACGATTAATGACCTTATTTCTACATTGATTTATTTTGGAATGGCCACTGCATTTATGAGTTATTTAATTTGATTATATGACTGAAAAAGGATTGTCTCACAAATTAGAGGCAATCCTTTTTCATATGTAGAGACATGGCGCTTTTGACACAAAACAAAATCTAGGTTCATACACTATACAAGATAAGCCGAGAAGGGGTGTAATGACCAATGACAGAAAAAAATAAAGCGCAAGCTCCTTTACTTTACATCAGCCAGCCTCAACTGAAAGCATCTCAAGCTCCGATGCAGGAAAATTATGTTGGCGACTATAGAAGACAGAAGAAACTCCATTCAAACGAAGTCCCGACTTTGAATAAAACACAGCCAAAAGATAAAAAAAGACCATCAGCCGAGAGCTCCCGGTCAGAAGAACAGCAATCGAGCAAGAAAAAGTTTATGGAAATGACGATTCCGGAAAAAATTAATTATTTAACCAATCGTTCTGAATTTGCTCCGTCGATAAGGTGTGAAATAATGACAGCTTCTAATAAAAAATACCGGGGCATTATTCGTGAAACAGAAAAAGATACTGTTTTTTTACAGTTAAATAACCGAAAAAACAGGGTGGAAATTGCAATTAAGGATATTGAAAGCATTCAGTTATTAGGGTTTTAAAAAACACCGTCCAGGAATATATTACCTGGATGGTGTCTTTTTGGTTCTTGCTGCTATTTTAGTGAAATGCTCTAATTGCTGGTAAGCAAGTAACATGGCAGAAACAATCTAAATCTACTGTGATACAAATACCTGTTGCTTCCAGGTCTTCGGTGTTTTGGTCAGTAGGATCCTTCATATGATCAAAACCGCAGCTTTCTCCATCACTGAGTAATAACTCAAGAATAGCACAATTGTTTTTATCTACTTTTTTCACCCTGAAAATAAAGCTTGATAAAATAGGATTCATCTTGTTGTGATGGTTTTTCGTGGTGCCAAACCCTTTAAAAGGTTTGCAATCCTTGCAGTATAGAATAACAGGTACGGTGTCTAAATCATTCGTTACTTCATTTGTACATAAAAGATCGTTGATTGATTGTTCACAGCTCGTATCACAGCAATTTTCTACAATGTCATTTTGAGCATCAACAATGTCTTTTAAAATATCTGCTACACAACTTCCGGTATCGTAATTTTTTCCACAACCCATGAGAAATTGCTCCTTTCACAATTTGAATTTTCTTTCCTTATAGGATATGTGTCTTCCTTGTGTTGGTGTGGGCGAGTGTGGTTATGATGAATGGCTATTGCAATAAAAATAAAATTCTGACTATACAAAAATTAAGAAACTGTATATAATATAGAAAAAAGCGGTTTCAAATTTTTGAGGAAGGGTATATAAAGGTGACTATACAAAGGAGGTGCGGGGGATGGGATATATTCTTCCGGTGCAGACTTCACAGTATGCTGATTATCATCAAAGAGTACAGCCGACCCAGAAAAAAGCGGACCAAGTAGAAAGTGCTTTTAAGGTTCAATTGGATAGAAAGTATCAGGAACTAAGCGCAACATATGAGCGCTATTACCGCAATCGGCCTGAACCTCAAAAACCAATCGACCTGCCGCTGGATTCTTCCCTCATCACGGGGAGAGGAAGGCATATCAATAAATATGTATAATAAAAGCATTCCTGTTTCCAACAGGAATGCTTCCTTATGATTAAGCAGAAGATCAGCCTCAATCATAATCTGTATATTTTTTATGATTACGATTAAAAAAGGGTACAATGTATAGAGGACTCCCTTTTATATACTCTGCATAAAAAATTTCTGAAACATCTTTATACCCCTGTTCATGGATAGACTCCTCCAGCCAGGATAATGGAAGATTTTTCTCCTCCATATTATCTTGAATGATTTCCCCGTCATTAATGAGCGTGATAGGCAAGGTAACATCCTGGGGAGATAATTTTAGATCCTTGCGTGTAGGCGTTTGATAATCCGTTTTTTTTAGAACAGAAACCGTTCCATTTGCTTCTAATACCGCAAATTCTACCTCACTGATAGAGAACACATCTTTTTCTCTTAAAAGGTGCTGCAGCTGATTAATATCCAGCTTGGTTTTTTTCATCATATCCCGGACAAGTTTGCCGCGATGGATTATAATGGTTGGACTTCCTTCAAGCAGATGTCTGGTCCGCTTATACTTTTGTGATACGATTTCGATAATATACATGAGAATAGCATATAGAGCTACGACAAACGCTATTTCCGGTATCCCGGCATTAGGATCAAATAAAGCATTCCCGACTAATTCTCCCAAGAGCAGTGCAGAAATAAAATCAAAAGGGGTAATCTGTGAAATCTGTGTTTTCCCTAATAATTTTGTGATTAAGAATAAAGCGAAAAAACCAAAGATAACTTCTGTAAACATACTCATATAACTAGACATATTATACGCTCCTTTAATGTACACAGTATTTTATAGTGTGTACATTAAAGGAGAAAAAATGTATTAAAAAAGACCCTTATCTGCCAGAGATAAGAGCCTCTATTTATACCTTTATAATTTTTTTATCATGGTGACATGAGGAATGCCTGCATCCATAAATTCTCCAGATGTCACTTCATAGCCAAGCTTTTGGTAAAAATTTTGTGCATGTGTCTGTGCGTTTAATTTGGCTTTATGAAAATCCTGTTGTATTATTTCTTGTTCCATTTTTTGCATTATTTTTTTGCCGATAGACTTTCCGCGTTGTGATTTGAGCACGCAGATGCGCTCTAATTTACCATAACCGTCTTCCGTGAATCGAAGGCGGGCGGCAGCAACTGGAGTTTCTTCATCATAGGCGATAAAATGCGTTGCTGTTTTATCGAATTCATCTATCTCTTCTTCAGAAGGCACGTTTTGTTCATCTACAAATACCTCATTTCGAATGTGATACACATCTTGTAATTCTTCTGGTGTCCTTGCAGTTTTTACGAGCATGCGTGTTTATTCCTTTCCTAATAAAAATGTTTCATATACCGTCCAAGAACCGTTATCTAATTCGTATAACAGCTGGAATCGGTCAATATAATCCTTGATTGCAAAACCTTCCATTTTTAATCTTCCTACAATATCTGAGAATTCATCATGCTCCAAATCCTGGGCAATTGTAATATGCGGTACAAAAGAATGTTTTTGGTTATTCTCAAGAATTCCTTGCTGCAGGTGTTCATTGAGCGTTTGTAACTGTTCGATTGGTTCAACTTTTAAATAAATGGTATTTGTTATCGGTTCAAAGGTACTTACCTTATTGATATGAATATAAAAAGGGTCTACGCTGCCCGCAATTTTATGGAGCTCCTGAACCACGTCATCAATCTGCTCCGGATCTGTTTCAAACGGGTACTTTAATGTAATATGCGGAGGGATTAACGCGTACCTTGGGTCGTAACGCTTTCTTAATGCATTTGCTTGATCCTGTACGTTTTTTGAAGGGAAAATAGCGATTCCATATTTCATTCATACAACCTCCTAGTATATAAATTATTATCAGCTATAAATAATCTGTATTTACATAAGTATAGCAAAAGAAATGGAAAATAGAAATTTTAATCAAATAAAGTTGTGAGCAGGCGGCGCATATCATTTTGCCAATACTTCCATGTATGGATACCATCCTCTAATTCATGATAGGTATATGCTGCTCCGGCATTTTCCAATGTCTGATTTAATTTGCGGTTCGGTTCTACAAAGTCAGCTGTATTCCCGTCGCTCATTTTTACTTCTGTTTCCTCTGTACCGATGGTGTGATAAATATCCAGTGTGGACAGGGGCTTTGCCTGCTCCACATGAGCTAACACCTTATCATCCACGTAAGGGGACTGTATTCCTGCTTTATCAAATAGGTCCGGATATTTCATTGCGGTCATCAATGCCAATGTTCCTGCCAGAGAATCGCCAATAATAGAACGTGATTTTTCCTGGTGATTTGCCGGAATCAGTTCATCTAAATATGGCACGACTTCCTGGATGAGAAAATCTGTGTATGCTTCATTCTGCTCGCCGGACGGGTGATATTTTTCTCTGCGGTCATATTTATCTTTGTAATGAATTCCCACAAAAATCACATTATGCATTTCTTTTTCATCATGAAGCTTGTCGCTTAATGTAGCGATTCGTCCCATCTGAAAGTAATCCTTTCCATCCTGCATGATGCAGATTTCATATTTATACGCTGTAGAGAAGACTTCAGGATGATAAATCTGTAATGTCATCGTTTCTCCTAAAAAGGAGCTGTTTATTTCTTTTTCAATCATTTTTCCTTTCCTGCGCAAGCTTCCCACCTCCATTTTTTATAATGAATAATATGTTTTTATCGTATAGAAATAGTTTATCATTGTGTAATGGTGCTGTCACTTGAACGTCCTTTTGCAGCTTATTCTATCGCAGTGTAACACCCTGATTCATTCAACTGATATTTAGTAAGAAAAGCAAAAATCGGCTGAATAAAGTCTCATTTTATTGATAAAGATGATAATATTTCCCTTTCCGTTTCATAAGCTCCTCGTGGCTGCCCTGCTCCATGATATTTCCATCTTCCAGCATGATAATTTTATCTGCCTCCCGAATCGTATTGAGTCTATGGGCGACAACAAAACTTGTGCAATCCTTCATCAGGCGTTTTAATGCTTCTTGAATGTGCAGCTCTGTTACGGTGTCAATATTACTGGTCGCCTCATCAAGGATTAAAATTTTCGGATTTGCTAATAATGCGCGGGCGATGGTCAACAGCTGTTTTTGTCCCTGACTAATGCCGCTTCCGTCCTGATCCAACACGGTGTCGTATCTATCCTGCAAAGACATGATAAAGTCATGAGCATTCGCATTCTTCGCAGCCTGTTCTACTTCTTTATCCGTCGCATCTAAGTTGCCGTAACGGATGTTTTCCCGAATCGTTCCGTGAAATAAGAATGTATCCTGTAAAACAAAAGCCATATGCTTTCGCAGGCTGGTCCGTTTTATTTTTTTAATATCGATACCATCCAATGTAATCTGTCCGCTATCATAATTATAAAAACGGGAAATCAGATTAATAATGGTAGTTTTCCCGGCGCCGGTGTGGCCTACAAATGCAATTGTTTCTCCGGGCATTGCTTCCAAGCTGATATCATTTAGAATGTCTGCTGATTCGTAACCGAAGCCGACATGGCCAAAAACAAGATGTCCCTTTGTATCTGGAAGCTCTATTGCCCCGTCCTCGTCAACTTCCTCTTGGGTTTCATCCATTACCTGAAATACTCTTTCTGCACCCGCGATAGCGGATAGCAGCAAGTTGAATTGGTTTGATAATTCATTTAAAGGTCTGGTGAATTGTCGGGCATATTCAGTAAAGATAACAATCGTTCCGACAGTAACCAGTGCTCCGTTTGACGTGATAACTAGCACACCGCCGACAAAGGCGATCATCGCAAAGCTTAAAAAATTCAAGGTATTCATGATTTTTGGGATGAACCCTGAGATGGTCAAAGCCCAAAAACCAGTATTCTGCAAGGATTTATTTCTTCGCTCAAACTGGTCTTTTACATAATCCTCCTGTGAATACGTCTTCACAACATGCTGACCGGAAACGATTTCTTCTACATAGCCATTAACATCTCCCAAATCCCGCTGCTGTAATTTATAAAGAGGTCCGGTTCTTCTGGTAATCCAGCGCATCGCGAAAAACATGGCTGGAATAATCGACATCGTAACAACTGTCAGGATAGGACTCAGATAGAGCATAATACTGACTGTACCGATTAAAGTAAGCACACTGGCGAAAATTTGAATCACTGATTGGTTCAGGGTGTTATTGATATTATCGATATCATTGGTTAGCCGGCTCATCAACTCCCCATGCTGACGCTGGTCAAAGTAGGAGATAGGGAGGCGGTGAAATTGTTCAAATAAATTTTTTCTCAGCGTATATACGGTTTGCTGTGCAATATCTACCATCCAATAGTTTTGAAGAAAGAGCGATAAGGAATGGATCATGTAGACGATAACCAATCCTAAAAGCAGCAGACCAAGTCCGTTTAGCTGCCCGACTGCAATAAAATGGTCAATAGACATTCCGACTAGAAAGGGACCCAATAGAGCAAATAATGAACTGATAACGACCATGAAAATAACAAGAAATAATTTCCCTTTTTCCATTTTTAAATAGTTCCAGATCCGTTTTAAGGCAGCTCCCATGTTTTCTGCTTTTTTTGAAGCACCTATATCCACAGTTGATACATCAATTCGTTTATATTGAAAAGCAGCTTTTAAAGAATTATTTCGCATGGAGAACCTCCTTTTCCTGCTGTGATTCTGCGACAGCCCGGTATAATTCAGAGCGGTCGAGCAGCTCATTATGCGTACCGATATCCAGAATTTTTCCTTGGTCTAGCAGAAGTATCCGGTCGGACGTTTTAGCAGTAGCTATTTTTTGTGTGATTAGAAGAACTGTATACGGATAATAATTCAACGCTTGCAGAAAACGTGCTTCAGTAGCTAAATCAAGTGCACTTGTACTGTCATCGAGCATTAACATCTCCGGCTTGCGAATAAGGGCGCGGGCAATAGAGATGCGTTGTTTTTGTCCGCCAGAGAGATTTACTCCTTTCTGACCGACTCGGGTTTCATATTGATGTTCCAGCTGTTGAATCGTATCATGGATCTGTGCATCCTTCGCTGCTTGAATCACTTCATCCATTGTTGCGTCTTTTTTTCCAAAAGCGATATTATCAAAAATAGAGCCGGTAAATAAAAGCGGTGTCTGCGGAACGTAACCGATACCATCCCGTAAAGCCTTGAAGGAATAGTCCGTTAAAAGTATATCATCTACGTAAATATTTCCTTTAGAAGGCTCGTAAAGGCGGGGTATCAACTGGAATAAAGAAGTCTTCCCGGACCCTGTTGCTCCGATAATCGCCAGTCGTTCACCAGCATTTACGGAGAATGAAATATCTGATAGTGTTTCCTTAAATGCGTCCGGATAACGGAAAGAGACATTCTCAAATACGAGGCGGCCTTTCGACAAAGAAAAAACCGCCTGTTTTAACTCCTCTTGTTCTCCATCTTCCTCTGTGAGCACCTCGCTGATTCGCTCGGCAGACGCCTTTGTTCTGGAAAGTATCATGATAATAAAAGAAAACATAGAAATGGCCATCGCTACACGAAGCGCATAATTGATCATCGTAACAACTTCACCAATATTTGCCTGCCCGTTAACAGTTTGGATGCTTCCGAACCAGATAATAAAAATTAAACTTAAATTCATAACAAACAATAAAACGGGACCGGATGATTCCACAATTCGAAAGGTTTTTCGGGTCGTCACAGCAAGTGTCCGGTTGGCGTCATCAAATCGGTTTTCTTCTGTGCTGCGGCGGGTAAAGGCTTTGATGAGTCTCATACCGGCAAGGTTTTCCTGCATGACACGATTGACATCGTCTACATTGCTCTGTACCTGTTTAAATAATTTGCTTGAAATTTTTAATATCCATAAAAGAAATAAAATGAGAAGCGGCACAGTGACTAAAAAAATCAATGCCAGCTGCGCATTGACTACAAAAGCCATGATAACACCGCCAAGGACAGTCAATGGTGCTTTTGCCATAATACGAAGCACCATGAAAACGGTATTCTGAATCTGGCGGATATCATTTGTAAACCGCGTAACCAGAGAAGATGTAGGGTATTTATTTAATTTTGCATAGGTGAAGCTCTGAATTTTGGAAAATAGTTCCTCCCGCAAATCATAAGCATAGGAAAAGCTGACATGAGAGGACAGAAAAGAATTTAGAACGCCTGCAAGAAAGGATAAAAGAGCCAGGCCAATCATAATCGAACCCCAAAATGCAATATTTTGGATATCCTGATTTACTACCCCTTGATTAATCATCAGTCCCAAGAAGAGGGGAAGCAACAGCTCTACTGTAAGCTCGATAAGCATTAATGAGAATGCAATTATTGAAGGAAATGTATAAGGTCTTAAATAGGAAAACACCTTTCGCAAATCAACCACCCGCCAACTAAAAGAGTAAAAGTATTCAGAAATTAAAATGGAAATAAATTGTTTACTATATTATAGAATGAATGATGATAAATAAGCCAGTATTTGGTTCGGTTTACGAAGTGATGATGGGGGGGAGTTATAACCCTGTAAAATCTACAATAATAACTATATAAATTGAAATTAATAGCTACCGCTACAACGGGTTTCATGGGGTGAGTAATCGCAACCCCAGAAAAACACTCCGCTTTCCGTGGGCCCCGAGCTCATCTCCTTTAAAGAAGACTTGCTGATTGGCAAGCCGTCAGGCGCAGACAGAAGCAAAGTCGCACTTATGCCCCGCGGGNTGACCAGGAGTCTCTGTGTTTTTCTTCTGGGACTGGGACTGCGGTTACTCGCCCCACCGAAAACCATTGCGATTACTCGCCCCATCAAAAACCGTCGCTAGTTACTGTTTTCAATCATTATTTCGTCGTTTTTATAAGAAAAATAAAGTGTAATTTCTTACTTCAATTTATATAGATAGTATGTAAAAAGGAAAACGAGCATGAGTAAAAATAAAAATAGCAACTCCTAAATGGTTAGAAGTCGCTATTTATTAATGAATGATTCCGATTGGACTCGAACCAACGACTTCCACCCTGTCAAGGTGGCGCTCTCCCAGCTGAGCTACGGAATCGTATGTAAGTACAAATTATATTATACAGCCAAATGAAGCAGAAGACAAGCTAATAAATATTTATTTCGTTCTAATTGAATCACATCGAAAAATGAGTTTTTGATGACTGCTTTATTTTAATAGACTATTCTCTATGCTTTTGTCCGCCTGTTAAAGTGGAATAAATGAGGGACAATACATCTTAGGAATAGATAAATTTAAAATCATAAGAATATTTAATAACTTTCCTTCAATTCTTCCTTCCTGTAAAATGAAATAGATTACATTATATTTAATTTGAAAGAGAGAGGAAATATAAAATGCTAGAAAAATTAAAAGCCTATCGATTTCCACTTATTCTTTTAGCTTCTATTATTATTGGAGCGATAATTGGATTGATTTTTGGAGATGATGCAACTGTTATCAAACCTTTTGGGGATTTATTTATTAATTTATTATTTATGATTGTTATCCCGCTTGTATTTTTCTCTATTTCGTCAGCGATTGCCGGCATGGATAGCATGAAGCGGCTTGGGAAAATCATGGGGTCGATGATTACCGTATTTGTCGTAACCGGGGTGATTGCTTCTGTAGTGATGCTTATTGCTACTGTTATATTCCAGCCGGGCTCAGGTGTCGATATCCCTTTAAGCACTCCTGAAAATATAGAAGAACAGAGTTTAGGGGATCAATTAGTCAATACATTTACAGTACCTGATTTTGTTGATTTATTTTCAAGAGATAATATGATGGCCCTTATTGTGATGTCCATCCTGGTCGGTGTTGCAACTGGATTGGCAGGAGAGAAGGGGAGACCGTTTGGAAGATTGCTAACGAGTGCTTCCGATGTGTTTATGAAGTTAATTAAACTCATTATGTATTATGCTCCGATTGGGCTCGGCGCGTACTTTGCATCCTTAGTAGGGGAATTTGGTACAGCGTTGATTGGTGATTATGCCAGGGCAGTGATTGTCTATTACCCTGTGGCTGTATTGTATTTTGCGATTGGTTTTACATTATATGCCTTCCTTGCTGGCGGAAAAAAAGGAGTCAGCCGCTTTTGGAAAAATATACTTGGACCGGCTGCAACCTCACTGGGGACTGGAAGCAGTGTTGCAACAATCCCGGTTAACCTGCAGGCGGCAGAACGGATTGGTGTTCCGAAAGATATTCGTGAGACCATTATGCCGCTTGGAGCCACCATTCATATGGATGGTTCCTGTTTATCTGCTATGTTAAAAATCGCCTTTATCTTTGGGGTATTTAATCAGGATTTCACTGGAATCGATACATTTTTAACTGCCATTGGTATTTGTTTATTATCTGGTATCGTGATGAGTGGAATTCCGGGAGGCGGCTTTACAGGGGAGTTAATGATTATCACATTGTATGGCTTTCCGATTGAGGCCCTGCCAATCATCACAGCTATCGGAGTGGTTGTTGACCCGCCGGCTACAATGGTGAATTCTACTGGTGATACGGTGTCGAGTATGGTTGTGGCAAGACATATCGAAGGGAAAGACTGGATGGAGAAAGCAGATGCCGCCAGGACTTAATTTATAAAATGCAAAGGTGCTGTGTCCCGGTAAGTTTGGGGCACAGCACCTTTTTTAAATTATTTAGTTTAGAAATATATTATTCGTGGAACACAAATAATATAAATAAATTGTTAGATTTCGTAGGAGGTATATTAACATGAGTGATGGTTTTAAAGATAAAATTAAAGGTGCGGGAGATAAAATAAAAGGTGAAGCAAAAGAAGCGTACGGCAAAGCAACAGATAACCCGAAAAAGCAAGCGGAAGGAAAAGCTGATAAAGCAAAGGGCGCCGCAAAAGATAAAAAAGGCGAAATAAAAGATGAGCTGAACAGTTCGAATGAAAATGATACAAAATAAAAGGCTGTTTTAACGGCAATAACATTTTGAAAATCGTTAGGTCGGCTTTTGCCTAAATATAAAAACCCCAGATACCTTGATAAGCAAGGAATCTGGGGTTTTTTGAACAGGCTTCACGCTATTAATGAGAGTAGAAATGAATGGAATATAACAGCCTTGATATAGCAAGGTTTGAATGGTCATTTTGTAAAGAGTAAGAAAGTATATAAAAAATGCTGAATATAGCCGCTCCAACGGAAAAAGCAACAGGTAGACCTGAGCAGGAAGCGGTTTTCTTACCGTGAGGCTGAACGTTGCCCGCGGAAAGCGACTTCCCGTAGCGGACATCCGGACATCGCTTCGGCGAGGACACCTGTGATTTAAAGACCAAGCGGTGTTCTTGGTTTTTCTAAAACCCGCCGAAAAAGCAGGCGAAACTGCATTCATGGATACTCCAAACTGATTAACCTGAACCAGATTGTGGTTCTTAAGATTAATAAAATAATTTTCATTTTATAAAAATAGCCCTTCACAGAGCGTGAGAGGCCTTATCAATTAAATTTACTGTTTTTCCATGTTATTAAACTCTGAAGTGTCGCGAATTGACCAACTAATTATTCCTGGTCCAGCCACAGGCTCAGAATAGATGATTTTCTTTCTGGAAATATTTTTAAAATATTCATTAGCTTCTTTTTGAGAATTAGCGACTACTGTATGTTGCGCCCCGTTCGTATAAATATCAAATGCTTCCATTTTAAAATCCCTCCAAGTTATTAAACGTATTATTCTTTCTCATGTTTAAAAACCAGTATTGCCAATCTATCTATATATTAAACAATCAATAAGGACTTTTTAAATAAAAAAGCCCTCATATTGAAAGGTTAAGCTTCCTGCTCACGCATTTTTTCTAACTAAAAAGCCACCGAAAATACAGTTCTTCAACCTATTGCAAAATGTATATAAAAAAAGCCTTGAAACATTGATTTAACAACATTTCCAAGGCTTTTCTTGTATTTAAATTCAGTTCAACCCGATTAACGAGAGTAGAATTCAACAATAAGCTGTTCGTTAATCTCAGCTGGAAGTTCAGAACGCTCAGGGAAACGAGCATACGTACCTTCTTTTTTCTCCGCATCAAAAGTAGTATATTCTGGTACGAAGTTGTTCACTTCAATCGCTTCTGTAACGATATCTAGTTTTTGAGATTTTTCACGAAGAGCAATTGCTTGACCTGGTTTTACAGAGTAAGATGGGATATCTACGCGAACGCCATCTACTGTAACGTGACCATGGTTAACCAATTGGCGAGCTTGTTTACGTGTGCGAGCAAGACCTAAACGGTAAACAAGGTTATCAAGACGAGATTCAAGAAGAATCATGAAGTTTTCACCATGGATACCTTTCATGTTACCAGCTTTATTGAACAGGTTACGGAATTGACGTTCGTTCAATCCGTACATGAAGCGTAGTTTTTGCTTCTCTTGCATTTGCAAGCCGTATTCAGATAGTTTTCTGCGTGAGTTCGGTCCATGTTGACCAGGAGCGTAAGGGCGTTTATCTAATTCCTTACCAGTTCCAGTTAATGAAATGCCAAGACGACGTGATTTCTTCCATACTGATCCAGTATAACGTGACATAGGACATTTCCTCCTTTATGTTTTATTTGCATAAAATAAAACGCGCGTGATCGTTCCGTTGTTCATTATGTTTTCATGTACCATCGCTCCAGCAGCAGAGAGTTACACGATACACCTTTATAAGCTGAAACTTACAAAGGAACAAAATGAGTGCAAGCGTCGACTCACTTAGGCCACTTTATTATTTTACACAAATTATAGTATATAATTTACATATACGCTTGTCAACATAAAATTAACATAGAGTTAAATAAATCAGGCTAAATTAGAGTGAAATTAACAAAATGTTAAGTTAGAATATTTTTTTCTCTAAGAGCAAAAATGATTTATTATGCATTCGAATCCGTTATAATGAATATATCTACAGTTACCATTTATAGTGAAAAAGGACGTTTATAAATGTTTCTCAAGCTGTGCAACAAATTTTTCTAAATTATCTTGATCGATTGCATCGAATCTGTCATAAATCGGACTGTCGATATCCAAAACACCGATAATTTCCTTATTGCGGGAAATAGGGATAACAATTTCGGACTTTGAAGCTCCGTCACAGGCGATATGACCAGGAAATTGATGGACATCTGCTATACGCTGTGTTTTATTTTTAGAAACCGCAGTACCGCAAACTCCTTTTCCAAAAGGGATACGAATGCAGGCAGGAAGTCCTTGAAAGGGGCCGAGCACTAATTCTTCGTTTTCGGTTAAGTAGAATCCAACCCAGTTAACTTCATCTAAAAATTGGTTGAGCAGAGAGGAAGCATTTGCTAATAGCGCGGTTTGATTTGATTCTCCTGTGGATAGTGCGTCCAGTTGTTTAATAAGAAGCTCATAGTCTTTTGTTTTTTCTCCAGAATAATCAAGTTGTTGAAACATGATGTATTACCTCCTAAAAGTTTATAGTAAAAGCGTGACAAATAATGACATATTGAAATTTATTGTCGATAATCGATTAAAGGATTTATCCCTTTCTTTGTCGTATGAATAGAGTAAGGAGTTGAAAAGAATGAAAAATAATATAACGAAGCAAAAAGTAGTTGATGCTGCTTCCTCCCTATTCTTTCAAAAAGGATTCCATGGCACTTCTGTGCGCGATATTGCAGAGCGGGCCTCGGTGAATGTTTCCTTGATCAGCTATTATTTTAAAGGGAAGCAGGGCCTTTTAGAATATGCTGTAACAAACTATTATGAAGCATATTTAGAAAAAATAGAAGAATCACTGGAAAAAACAGAAGCTGATGCTGTAATCTATCGATTAAATGAATTAATTTTTACAATTATACATTATAAGCAAATGCATCATCAATTAACATGTTTTATTCAGCGCGAATTATCTCTTGATTCCGTGTTTGTCAGAGAAATGACCGTCACCTATCTGGCGAAAGAAAACTATTATTTAAAAGCGCTGTTTCAGGAAACAATTGGTAAAAGCGTCGGACAGGAAGAGAAGCACTATTTATTTATGCAGCTGAAGGGGATGCTGATTACCCCTTATATTTTGCATTCAGATTGGAAGGACCAAATTGTAGGGGAATTTGCTCATGAACAATTTGTTAAAAAGTATACAAAAAGTATACAAAAATGGATACAGTTTAATACGGACGTGAGGATAGGAGGGGAGATTCAATAATAAAAAATATGTCTTTTTCTCCGTATTACAATAAAAAGTTGTTGAATCGATAAGAAAAATGTATTTTCTTTAGCCAAAAGGGCGGAATACATGATATTATAAAGGATATATTATTGTGATTTTTATAATTGTTGATATATTTATATAGAGGTTTATTGGTTGGGAGGCAAAGTATGGCTGTCGTAGTAGGGATTATTTTAGCGATTATTGTATGTTTAACCGTTGCTTTAATTGTAAGAAAACGAGTTTACGATCATGTGGACCATATAGAAAAATGGAAATTAGATATCACGGATAGAGATGTAGCAAAACAGATTGGGCAGATTAAAGCATTGAATCTTTCTGGAGAGACCTTAGAGAAATTTGAAGCCTGGAAAGAAGAATGGGAAAAAATCGTAACAAAATCCTTGCCTGACGTAGAAAAATATCTTGTGAATGCAGAGGAAGCAGCTGACCGTTTTCTTGTGCCGAAAGCAAACAAGATTTTAAAAGAGGCGGAAAGTCATCTGGGGAAAACAGAAGAAGAAATAAAAGAAATTATTGCAGAGTTAGAGGAATTACTTCGTGCAGAGGCAAATGGACGTGAAAGCGCGGAGGAATTAAAGCCTAGAATCAAAGGATTAAGAAGCATGCTTTCCCAATCCAGATACCAGTATGGCAAGGCTGAAAAGGAATTTGATAAAGAAATTGATGCATTGGAACTGATGCTGGAGCAGTACGATGAATTTGTGAATGATGGTGATTATTTAAAAGCAGATGAAAGCATTCAAGAGCTAAAGGAAAGTACTCAAACGGTAGAGAATAAATTAGAATTATTCCCTGATTTGCTCAAACAAGTAAAGCAGGATATGCCGTCACAATTAACAAATCTTTCCGCCGGTATGAAAGAGATGAAGGAAAATGGATACCGGATTAAACACTTAGGTTTTGAAAAAGAAATTATTACATATCAGGAACAATTGAGAAATCTGGAATCTCAGCTGGAAACAGCAGATATAACAGAAGTTGAAGAGCAGCTTCAGCAAATGGAGACCCGTATTTCAGAAATGTACGAAGCGCTGGAAGGGGAAGCAATTGCTAAAAATTATATAGAGAAGAAAGCTCCGGAGTATGAAGATTCAGTAAAACAAATAAGTGCTACGTATGAAGCAGCAACACTGGAAATTGAAGAAATCCAAAAAGCTTACCACGTAGAAGACGATGATATGGAACGTTTCCAAACCATGGGTAAAGCGATCAAGGCTTTGAAAAATCATGTAGAAACAATAGAGCAGAGTATAGATGATGACAAACAATCTCATTCTGAATTGAAAAAAGGAATTGAAGAAGGCTTTAAGAAGATTGAAGAGCTGGAAGAGGAACATGAATCGTTTAAAAAGTCTATCGCAAATTTACGGAAAGATGAACTGGAAGCAAGAGACAAGCTGGAAGAAATGCACGGCCAGCTTGCAGAGTTGAATCGAAAGCTGAAAAAGAGTAATATACCAGGAGTGCCAAGTTATATTTGGACGCGTTTTGAAACAGCATTGCAAAAAAACAATAAAGTAATGGAAGCATTAGAAACCTACCCTCTGGATATGAGCAGCGTACAGCACGCATTGACGGAAGCAAAAAGCTCGATTGATCAAGCTTATGAACAGGTGGATATGATGTTGGATCAGGCTTACTTGACGGAGCAGGTGATTCAATATGCAAACCGCTACAGAAGCCAAAATTCAGAGCTGGATCATAAGCTGAAGGAAGCTGAAAGGCTATTCCGTAATTTTGAATATGAGCTTTCTTTAGAGCATGCCGCCAATGCAGTAGAAGAGGTAGAACCCGGTGCTTTAAAGAAAATAGAAACGTATCAAGAGGAAAGAAACAATTAAAATAACTTTTAACAAATGGTAAGTTCCTTAGATTTTTCCGCTACGATAACATAAGAAATATAAGATGAAGGCTGTCGCTAAGAATGAAATACTTATTGCTTAGGTCAGCCTTACATTTTTGTTTATGCAAAAAGATTTAATGTAAGAAGGTGCAAATATGATATATTTTGATAATAGTGCGACGACGAAGCCGCATTCAGAAGTCGTAGATAGTTTTACAAAAGTGTCCGCTAACTACTTTGCCAACCCCTCATCCATACATCCTTTAGGGGGACAAGTTGAAAAGCTGCTGGAGGCAGCCAGACAGCAGGCAGCGGATTTAATTGATGTGCCGAGAGAAACGATCATCTTTACCTCTGGAGGGACAGAAGGAAATAATACTGCCATCAAAGGAGTTGCCCTGGAGCATCAATCACGCGGCAAACATATTATTACCACTGGAGCAGAGCATCCATCGATTCATGATACTTGCGGGAGTCTGGAAAAACTGGGCTTTGAAATTACCTATTTACCTGTGACAGAAAATGGAACTGTTTCTGCAGCAGATGTAGAAAAAGCCATTAGAAAAGATACCATCCTTGTTACTATGATGCAGGTGAATAATGAAATTGGTTCGATTCAACCGGTTGAAGAAATTGGGACTGTTTTGAAAAAATATCCGAAAGTATTATTTCATGTGGATGCCGTACAAGGTTTAGGGAAGGTTCCTTTGAAACTTACGGGTTCTGGCATTGATATATGTACCTTTTCCGGTCATAAAATTCATGGTCTAAAAGGAACCGGACTTCTGTATGTCAATCATACAGCGAAATTATATCCGCTTTTGCATGGCGGAAGTCAAGAATCGGGTATTCGTTCAGGAACAGAGAATGTAGCAGGCGCTGTTTCCTTTGTAAAAGCATTGCGGTTAATCAAAGAAAAGGAAAGCAGTCAAAAGGATAATGTTTTAAAAAGGCTGCATGATAAGCTTATAAATGAACTTCATCAGATGGAGGATGTAGAAATTAACAGTCCGGAAGATGGTGCGAATCATATTGTTCATTTTTCCGTTCCTGGAATCAAGCCGGAGGTTATTATCCACAGTTTAAGCCAGAAAGAAATATATATTTCAACAAAATCTGCTTGTTCCTCCAGGGATTTAACAGAAAGCCATGTGCTCGTTGCCTGCGGAAAACCAAATGAAGTTGCTTCTTCCGGCTTACGGGTAAGCTTTTCTTATGAGAATACGGAAGCAGAAGCGGCAATTTTTGTAGAGGAATTAAAAAAAGCAATTCAACAATTTAAAGAGGTATTGAGGTAGATAATATGCAATATGATCATATATTAATTCGTTATGGAGAGTTAGCATTAAAAGGAAAAAATGCCAAGCAGTTTATATTAAAGCTTCATGATAATATACACCAGAAGGTAAAAGAGTTTGATGGTGTGAAAGTAATGCGGACACAAGGGAGAATGTTTGTCCTGCTAAATGGCAATCCGCCGGAGCCAATCATTGAAAAACTACAAAACGTTTTTGGCATTCATAGCTTAAGTCTGGCAATTCGTGTAGAAAACGATGTGGAAGAGATAAAAGAAGCGGCTCTCTATGCATTAAAGCGGGAGCCGAATGCGAAAACATTTAAAATGAGCGTTCGCCGAACAAAAAAAGATTTCCCAAAGCATTCGGGAGAAATGAATCATATCCTGGGCAGTCATTTATTAACGAATACGGAGGATATTACCGTAGATGTACATGACCCTGATTTGGAAATTAAAGTAGAGATACGTAAGGAAGCAACCTATATTACGAGCGGAACCATCAAGTGCCGGGGCGGATTGCCAGTCGGAACTTCAGGAAAGTCGCTGCTGCTGCTTTCAGGAGGAATTGACAGCCCGGTGGCCGGATTGTTAGCAATGAAAAGAGGCGTACATTTAGAAGCAATTCATTTTCATTCTCCGCCATTCACCAGTGAACGCGCGAAGCAGAAGGTGCTGGATTTAGCGAAGCAGTTGACGACATATGGGAAATCAATCAAAGTGCATATTGTTCCATTTACCAAATTACAGCAGGAAATTTTTAGAGAGATGCCGAATGATTATGCGATGACTATTATGCGCCGTGTGATGTTTCGTGTCAGTGAGGAGCTTTGCAAGCGCGAAGGAATCTTATCCTTGACTACAGGAGAGAATCTTGGGCAGGTGGCAAGTCAAACCATGGACAGCATGCACACCATTAATGAAGTGACCAATTACCCTATTATCCGCCCATTGATTGCGATGGATAAAGATGAGGTTATTCGAATTGCGCAGGATATCGGCACATATGAAACATCGATATTACCGTATGAAGATTGCTGTACAATCTTTGTGCCGAAATCTCCAAAAACAAAGCCGAAGCGGGATAAAGTGAATTTCTATGAATCGAAATACGATTTTACTCCGTCCATTGAAGAAGCGATAGAGGGAATAGAAACCATAAAAGTAACCGAGAAGACCTTGTTTAATGAGGATTTTACAGACCTTTTCTAAGTAATATCTCAACTTTCGCACCTAAGAATAAGCAAATATATCTTGCTATTCCAGGAGGAACATGTTCTCCATTACCATGCTTGCATTTTAGTGAAATATCCGGCCAACCACTCCGCTTTCCGACGTACAAATGTTTTCGATGGGACGAGTAATCGCAGTCCCAGGACGTGCAAGTGCAGGCGTTGTGACAGGAGTCACGGGCTTAGCCTGCAAACCACTTAGGAGTCTGCGTGGTTGGCCTGTGCTCTGATAGGATTCTGCAGTGAATGAAAGAAATAACATCTCAATGAGTTGGATGAAATAGCAGCTTTCGTCTGAACAACCCAATCATAACAGCATGGATATGAAATAAAGAGGATAGCTTCGATGTACAGAAAGGAATCTTGGTCGAACATTTTACCATACAGCATGAAAAATATGTTCTATCTGATTAAACATCTATTTGGTGAGGTGTTTTCCATGTATAGAATATCCTACTAGCGGAGGAAAAACACCGAGACTCCTATGGGAAAGCGCAATGGTCTTCTGCGGGGCGAGTAATCGCAGTCCCAGTGGGAAGACCCCGCAGAAAAAAGCGAACTTCTTTTTTTGAGGAGGCTGAGCGCAAGCCCATGGAAAGCGTAGTGTTTTTCCGCAGCGGTGCTTTACACTTCACCTTCTATTCTTTGTCAAGGAAGTTATCCAAGGAACAATCAACTCCTGTTTCTATAGAGATAAAGTTACTTTTTAATGTGCGAAAGTTGAGTAATATAAAAAGGACATGCACAAGAAAAAATTACCATAAAAACAAATGCATGTTTCTCCCCTGCTTGGTGCAATCTATAGTTACCAAGGAGGTGAACAACATGGCAAACAATAACTCAAATCAATTAGTTGTTCCAGGAGTGCAACAAGCACTTGATCAAATGAAATACGAAATTGCTCAGGAATTTGGTGTTCAACTTGGTCCTGACTCAACTTCTCGTGCTAACGGATCTGTTGGTGGAGAAATTACGAAAAGATTAGTAACAATGGCTGAGCAACAATTTGGTGGAACTAAATAAATAACATGATTGGCTGGCTGCCTCCGCTGATGCGGGGGCAGCCTTTATATTTGGATCTGATAAAAAACCTGCCGCAGCTTATTAGTGCAGTGCGCGGCAGGTTTTGAATTATTTTATTAAGGAGAATTTCCCCTGGAACTGCAGCTGAGTGAAGTTACGTTTTATAAAAAAGTACGTTGTATACGATTCCAGAAAGTGTTGTTTGACATTCTGACGGTTTTTATAACGGTGTTGTCCATTTCGATGTCTACATGACGAATGCGCTGTACAGGCCATGCTTCATTATCGAGACTGATAATTGGATAATCATTGCCGTCTTGAATGACTTCCAGCTGCAGTCTTCTATTCTGATTTAATATAAAAGAGGATCCTAATGTACGATAATTATTATTATTTAAAGAGGCGACTTCAGAAACTTGAAAGCTTGACAGTAACGGGTCGATAACTGCCCCGTGAGCTGATTTGGAGTAGCCTGTACTACCTGTAGGAGTAGATACTACCATGCCGTCACCCCGGAATGTTTCAAAATGTTCATCGTCTATTTTAACATCGATAACAATCGTTTTAATAATACTGGAGCGCAGAGATACTTCATTTAAGCAATAAAAAGCTTTTTCTCCATTCACACTCACTTTAATTGTTGGAAAACGGCGGACTTCTATTTTATTATTTGTGACCGCATCAATCATTTCTTCAAATCTGGTTATACTAAAATCACAGTATAATCCAATTTGATCCCCATCCGCGATACCTGTATAGATGCAATCCTGGCGGAAACCGGTGCGGCGAACTGCCTGCAAAAAGGTGCCATCTCCGCCAATACTGACAATAATAGACGCATCTTTAGATTCGTTCACGACATTCAAACCATTTTGTTCCGCCAGCGATTTCAGGTGATTTGTTTTTTCGCCTTCCTGTCGAGGGTGGTAATAAAAGAAAATGTTATTTCGATTCTGCATATAATAACCTCCAAACAAAATATAGTGGCACTGTACGCTTCTGTCAGTCTGCTCTATCCATGATATAGAGCCGTCATGTTGTCAGACAGGAACGGATGAGCTGCTTTTTATTTCAAAAGGAAGTGCAAGAGCACCATCCTCCTTTAGAAATAAGCATTTTCTATCTTTATCATAACATTTTCTAGCTGGTATTTCTCTTTAGAATATGAACAGATAGTGAATGGTATAGGAAAGGGAACCAATTGAAAATACACATTCAGGAGCGCTGATTATGGATAGTTTATACATTATTTTAATTCTTATCGCAGGAATAGTTTTTTTCATCGCTTTTTTCCTGCAAAGTAAATGGATTATTAAAATTAAATATCAATTTCCGGAAATGCGTGATGCACAGATTTCTGTCTATCTTTATAAATGGTGTGTGATCAGGCAGAAGAATTTACGTATATCAAACCAGGCAGAGATGGAAAAAGGATTTATCCATTTTTATAAGCTGTTGCGGGAGAAAAAGCTTCATGTTTTAAAAGAAATACGATTACAAGCTTTATTAAAGGAATTGCAGGTGCTTGAATTTAAATGGCAGACCAAAGGAGGAACAGGGAATGCCTTTACTACTTCTATCACCAGCGGGACAATGTGGGCTGTAAAAGGGTGGCTGGTCGGTTACCTTTCACAGCACCTTCAGCTTTGCGGGAAACCGCAAATTAATGTTCAGCCGGATTTTCAAAGTGCCCGTCTTGAGACTGCTTTTTCGTGTATGATTTCCTTCCGCTTAGGAAAAACTATTCTAGGAATCATGCGTGTATTGAAAATAAAGGAGGTAAGAAAATGACAGAACATCCAATAGAAGGTTTGATGTCTAGCGCAATGAAAAATATACAAAAGATGGTTGAGGTAAATACAATTGTAGGAGAGCCTTTAAAAGCACCCGATGGGACTGTGATTATTCCTGTTTCCAAGGTTGGTTTTGGTTTTGCGGCGGGCGGAAGCGAATTTATGCCGTCAGAATTAAAGGCAGATGATGTGGAAGAGCACGAAATTCCATTTGGCGGCGGAAGCGGGGGAGGAGTATCGATTACACCGGTTGCTTTTCTCGTATTAAAAGAAGGAAAGATGGATTTGGTTCATATGGATCAGCATACACATCTGTATGAAAAATTAATTGATTTACTGCCAGAGCTGCTGCAGCGATCAAATATGCTGAAAAAAGAAAAAAGTGGCGAAAAGAAAGTAGAGCAGCATCATCATAAAAAAGATGAAAAAGAACGGGTAAAAACTTCAGAGAAGGAGCCTGAAAAGGAAAAGGGAGAATTAGAATCGATTCTTACCCGTTTTGAAATATAGATTGTCTACAATAGCTATAATTGGACAGTTTGTATAACAAGCCCCATAATAGGAATTGAATGATAATAGTAAAGATGGGGAGGAGAAATATCATGCCAAAACAAACTACATTTAAACAAGAACCCGTTACATTATTAGGAGAAGAACAAAAAGCAGGGAACAATGCTCCTGACTTTACGGTACTTGCAAATGATTTATCTGAGAAAACATTAGCTGATTACGAAGGAAAGGTGAAACTAATCAGTGTTGTGCCTTCTTTAGATACTGGTGTATGTTCCGAGCAGACTCGTCGTTTTAATGAGGAAGCAGCCAGCCTGGATAATGTATCGGTACTTACAATCAGCATGGATTTGCCATTTGCTCAAAAACGCTGGTGCGGTGCAAATGGGATTGAAAACGTAGAAACATTATCTGATCATCGCTCCGCAGATTTCGGCGAGAAGTATGGTGTGCTTATTGAAGAGCTTCGTTTATTAGCCCGTTCCATTTTCGTTGTGGACGAAAATAACAAAATTACTTATGTGGAATACGTTTCAGAAGTATCAGACCATCCGGATTATGATGCGGTATTGGAACATTTAAAATCAAAATAATAAAAAAAGCATGGTTTCCGCTTGAACTGTGCCCCGTCAAGTAGACAGTAAAAAAACAAAAACTCTATGCAACAGCCTGGTCCCGATATTCCAACGGTGTCAGGCTGTTTAATTTCTCCTGGTAACG